>CAZJKS010000138.1:0-2332 GCA_964546695.1 uncultured Muribaculaceae bacterium
AGTCAATTCCCGCATATATATGTATGATTGCTATGCCGTTCTTCTCAAGTATTTCGGAAGGTATTTCAATGGGGATTATTTCTTATACGGTTTTGTATTTTATAAATCCTGATAAAAGTAAGAAATTAAGTTTATTAATGGTAATATTATCAATATTGTTTATTATTAAATACATTGTATTATAATTTAATTACCCCCGGATTTTTTGATCCGGGGGTAATTTCTATTAAAAGCTATTGATTCAGAGTAATGATCATAGTTCCCATATTTCTTGGTGTATTAAAATAGATGTATTCAACAGTATACTCTGTGAAAGGATTTTCAGGTAATGCTTCATCTTTTATAAAGGTCTGAAAGGCATTTATAAAAGCAGATGTATCTGATATGCCTGCTTTTTTTAAAGCATATTTAAGCATATCTGTATTTTCGGTCGAAAGTTCTTTAGTCATGTAAGAAAAATCAAAATATCTTATGTAGAGCTTTGTAACATTGTTCTCCTCTATAAAAAGTGATATACCTATTGGTAAGTTATCGGAGTTAAGACTGACTTCATTGCTTAAAGAAAAATATCCGTAATTTGCTGCCGATGAGATAATATATTCATTGTTTCCAAAGTCAAGTCTGTTAAGCTTTGCTCCTGTCATTGAGCCTGTAAAATGCCATTTGTTTGAAATAAATTCATTTATAAGCTGTGAATATGATTCGGGTATCCCTACATTTTCATTGCACACATCATATATTCTTCCGTCTGTAATAATGAGAAGATCCATATCCGGATTTTCATATATCAGAGCTTCTTCTTTTGGACGTCCTTCCTGTAAAAGCATGATGTCAAGAAGAGGAAGTTTGCTTACTTCATATGCCGCTATGTCAGTTGTTTTACCGGTGGTTCTTGCATTGGCAAAAATACTGTCAATATATTCAATTTCTGCCTCATCATATATAAGGTCAGATTTTAACGAAATGTCAGGTGAGATTTCTCTGACTTTATTGCAACCGCAGAGAAAAGCAAGAAGCAGAGGAATAATTATAAATTTTTTCATTTACTACCTTCCTCTCTTGTTATTTTTACTATAGTACGAGATATGGCAAACCCGAATACCCCAAAGCATATACTTACGAAAAGACTTACGGGTATGTTGTCTTCCATAAACATTAATATTAATCCAATGAGAAAAAAGTCTGCTGTAAATGTAAGTTTAAATATAAGTGAAGTCCATTTTACTGAAAAAGGTTTATTTTGCTCAGTAAACTTTTGAGACGTTAATAATTTTCTTATTATAATCAAAGTAATTATCGATAAAATGAGATAAAATATAACTGAACTTATATTGAATCTATTAAATATTCCCGTGTTTATATGTACACCCAGATTATAATAATAATCGTTGTCAAAAAACTTGTATGTGCTGCAGAAATAATGAGGGCAAAAGAAGCAGATGATTTCTCCGGGCATAGTCTCAGATAAACCAAATGCATAAATAATAATCATTGGAAAGTGCAGTAGTAACAGGGATAAAAAAATGCCGCATATACAACTTCCTGTAAAATATTGCATAAGTACCGTAAAGAAATATATAAAAGAATATACTGCAAATATTGTAAACACTGTAAGTATTATGAATCCAGGATTTATAATAGACGGGTCAATGTTTAATGTTAACATAGCATCTCTATAAATTTCAGCATAGGCATTAAGTCCCATGAATAATATTATACCGGTTATAAAAGCAAACAGAAAAATTGTGAAAACTCCTGTTATAAGCTTTACGATTATTAAATCTTTATTATCTGATTGAGATGGACATAACCTATGTTTAAAGTTGTTTTTAAACTGGATATATACAAGCACAAAAATTATAACAGAGGTTAATGAATCAAAATTAGGATCAAGTATTTTGAAATTTATACTTTAATCAATTGTTTTTGTTATAATATTACTTGCTTCAAATGAAACCCAATATAAATGATTTATTTCGTAGAGTATAAAACATATAAACAGGAAAATATAAAGCACAAGAAGTCTCTTAATTTCATATTTATATAGCCCTGTTTGTTTAGTACCCATACTTACTCCCCCTATTGTATGAAAAGTTGTAAATAAAAAAAGTTTACTATACTTTCGTTAATATTTTTTTGTAACCAGGTCTGACTCTGTGTTCCACAGCGCCCCTGTTTCACAAGGCAATATAACTAACCTCGGTTGACGCCTCGGTGACTTTTCGCACAAAAATGAAAGCAAGCTTTCATTTTCTTCAGACTTGTCAATAATATTAGTTTATTTTACACTCATCTGTTCTGTTTTCAGCTTTTCTTTTTGCTTCTTTTTCAA
>CAZJKS010000139.1:0-2315 GCA_964546695.1 uncultured Muribaculaceae bacterium
AATTTCTTTATAATACTTGTCTCTTTTTTAATTTAACGGTATAATCAATCTATAAGATAAAGGAGCGTTGATTTATGTTTGATAAAATAATTTATATAAGTGATCAAGGAGCTAATATTAAATTAAAAGATGATGCTGAAATAGCTATTAACTTAATGAACTTACATTTAATCTTTGAAGACAAAGACAAAACTATTTTAGGTGAAGTAGATGATTTAACAGATGGAGTAGTTAAAGCACGATTTTTAGGAGAAATAACAAATGGACGTTTAGTAGGAGGAGTTTTAAGAAAACCATCATTAGATGCTAAAATAAGAGTAATTGAACAACAAGAAATACCTCTAATAGTAGGAGAAGATAAGAAAGGTAATATGCCTTTTGGTGTAAGTCCATATTATAATGATTTTCCTGTTTATTTAGATGTTAATAATTTCTTTAGTAATCACTTTGCTATTTTTGGTAATAGTGGTAGTGGTAAATCTTGTGGTATTTCTAGAATAATGCAAAATATGTTTGAAGATGAAAGATTATTTCCATATAAATCAAATATTTTACTATTTGATTCATCTGGAGAATATTATAATGCTTTTAAAGAATTAAATAGAATAAATCCAAATTATAACTATCGTTTTATTACTACAAATGAAGTAGAAGGTAAAGGAGAACCATTACGTTTACCTATCTTCTTGCTTAATGAAAATGATTTAACTATACTTTTACAAGCAACAGAACATTCCCAAATACCAATAATAGAAAGAATGTTAAAACTAGCTAGAATTTTCGCTAGTAATGGAGTAGATGCTAATAAGTATAAAAATCATTTAATCGCTAAAGCAATTATGACAATACTATATACTAATCAAACAGCACCTAATAAAAGAAATGATGTTTTCTCAATTCTTAATAGTTGTTCTACAGATGAATTTAATTTAGAAGCCCCTGTTCAAGGGATAGGTTATGTTAGAAAGTTTAGAGAATGTTTTTTAATTGATAATCATGGACAATTCTCAGAAAGTGTTCTATTAACAGAATATGTTTCTAGTTTTATAAATGATGAATATGATAATTTTGAACCTAGTAAAAAATGTTATTATACCCTAGAAGATTTAGAAAAAGCTTTAAATTTTACATTAATTAGTGAAGGTTGGTTAAGAAACGAAAATACTTATGGAGATTCAGTTACTTTAAAAGTAAGACTTCATTCTTTAATTACATCAAGCAATTCTAATTTCTTTAAATGGGAAAAAGGAACATATATTTCTCTTGAAAATTACCTATCAGATTTAATGATTAGTGATGGAAAGAAATATCAATTAGTAAATATTAATCTAGATGATGTTGATGATGATTTTGCTAAAGTAATTACTAAGATTTATTCAAGACTTTTATTTGAATTTACAAAATCTTTAAAAGAAAGAGCAAGTATTCCTTTCCATATTTTTGTAGAAGAAGCTCATAGATATATTCAAAATGATACAGATAGATTCTTAATAGGATATAATATATTTGAACGTATTGCTAAAGAAGGACGTAAATATGGTCTAATATTAGGATTAATTACCCAAAGACCAGTAGAAATGTCAGACACTGTTATTTCTCAATGTTCAAATTTCTTAATCTTTAAAATGAATCATCCAACCGATGTAGAATATATTAAGAAAATGGTTCCTAATATTTCAGATGAAATAGTAGAAAAACAAAAGAGTTTACAATCAGGTACCTGTCTAGCTTTTGGTAGTGCTTTTAAAATACCACTAATAGTTAAATTAAAAATGCCTAGTCCAATGCCTATGAGTGGAAACTGTGATGTTGTTCAAATTTGGGATGGTCATACAAATCAAGTAACTAATACACCACAACAACAAAGTCAAACCATGCCTGTTCAAGAACAACCAGTTAATACAAATAATGCAGTTAATCAAATTAACGAAATAGTTAATAATCAAGGAAATACAATGAATAAAGTAGAAGAAGAGGAAAATGTAATTAGAGAACCATTACAAGAAGTAAATGATACTAGTATACCAGAAGTTAATACTAATAGTTTTAATCAAAGTCCAAGCAATGAAGTTATTAATACAACTATTCCAAATCAAACAGTACAAGAAGAAAGAACAAGCTTTAATATTGGTATGGATCAATCTAACAATAATTTTAGTAATCCATCAATAAATACTTCAAATAATAATCAACAACCACAAATAGAACCACAAAACATCAACGGTGGTATTCCTGAAATAGATATAAATGAAACATTATAAAAAAGGAGGTATAGCTTATGAAACCTAGTATAAAATATGCTACATGGGGGGGGG
>CAZJKS010000140.1:0-2310 GCA_964546695.1 uncultured Muribaculaceae bacterium
CCAATGGAAACAAAAACGGAAAAGCGCACTCGGTTGAAAAAGATAAATAAACGTCTTGGGCAAAAGATGAAACCGTACCGGCAAAGCCCCACCCTCCACACGGAAGGCGGGGCCTCATTTGTCCACCCTGCCCGGCATCTTGGCTCATAGAGCCGTTGTCACTCCAAAAGGCCATGTGATATTCTTTCGGGCACAAGAACGGGGTTCGGATAGTTACGCGACCGAACCCCTTGCCTAAAAAGATAGGAGGTTTCAATTATGCGCCAAAAAGATACTTTGTCAACCTTCGAGAAAGCTTGCTTTGGTGCCGTGCGCGGTCTCCTTCGCAACGGCGAACCGTGGTTTGTGGCGAGCGATGTTGCGACCGCTCTTGGTTACAGCAACCCAAGCAGGTCAGTACAAGACCATTGCAAGTATGCGGAATTGCTTAAAACTACCTCAGAGGTAGTTTTGGATATTCCTGCCCGTGGGTTGCTCATTATCCCCGAATCCGACGTGTATGCGCTCATCTTCCGCAGCAATCTCCCCAAGGCCGAAGAGTTCCGGCGGTGGGTATGCGAAGAGGTCCTCCCTGCCATTCGCAAGACGGGACAGTACGCCGAGGCCGACGCCAACTCGCAGAAATGGAAGCTGCGCAGACTGGACGGCAAGAAGACCCGCAGGCAGCAGACCGACATGATGAAGGCCGCAGGCGTGTCTTCCCCGCGAGATTATGCGGCGTCCACCGCCATCCTGCATCAATCCTGGTCGGGCATGACACCCTCGAAACACAAGGTCTACAAGCATCTGGACAGGAAAGACGCCCTGCGCGACCATTGTACATACACGGAACTGTCCATGATTGACCTGTCGGAACAAATGCACTGCGTCAAAATGCGCAAGGCAGGAGCCAGCACATCGCAAGACGCCATCGCTTGCGCCAAAGACTGCGTTTCGCCCATGCAACGGATAGCCCAGATCTATGAAGAGGCTACAGGGGAGCGCATTGCGTCACCATTGAACAATCTTCCCGGTTCCGAGAAGAAGGCTATCGACGCAATCCACGACGAGGCCGCAATCGGCAACGTGGCTCATATCTTGACCGCATAGTTGCCCACCGTACCGACAAATAGAAGAAGCCCCCGGATTCTCACCCGGGGGCTCTTTGTTTCAACTTTTCGCCGGTTTTGTTGAAGCAAGACCGCTTATTTCAATTTAGACCACAAATTTGAAATAAGCAGCCTGTACGGGCGTCCATATTTCAGTTTCGTTTCAGGATAGCCATAGCCGCGTCCCTGGTCAGCACACGACCACGGCAGCGCTTGTTCTGGAGTCTGTTTTCGGGGCAGTATCCCAGCTGCACGCATGCTGGACCAGCGCCCGCGAAAAGATCGGGAGCTGCCTTGCGACAGAGTTGGAGCATCTTGGTAGCCAGATCGCGGATTTCATCCTGCGCATTGCGGCAGCAGCGAATGGCAAACCAGTCCCGGAGTGCATGCGCATTCATGCCAATGATAGCCTTGAATTCCGTGGCCTGTGGCTTCATGTAACGCAGGTCCTGTTCCGATAAACCAGCTTCAAGGCCGGCGTCGTACCACTGCCTGCCAAGTTCTGCCAGCTCCCGGCCGGACAGACTGGCTTTCCTGCCATCAGGCAGCGTGAGTTCCGCCTTGAAATCAGCAATGGCGCGTGGATACACGACAGAGTAAACGCGCTTGCCGCCCAGCTCGGCGCGGCCTGATTTGATGAGATAAGACGCCAGACGCTTGCGCACCAGCTGCGTTTCCGTGACGCGGCTGTATCCCTCGACGCCGAAGAGAAAGAAATCAAATTCAAGTGCTGCCCCGTGCCCGCTGGAAAGGATGTTCTGCACAATCTCCCTGGAATAGGGTGATGCTACGATATCCTCAATGCTGCGCTCGGAGCGCACAAAACGTGCAGCAATATCCGTGTAGACACGCCCGCCGCCGGCAATGAGCATAACCTTTCCGCCGCCTGTGTATTGTTCTTTCAGCATGATTCATCCATTTTGATTCATCCAAGTTGACTCTCATTCAGCAGGCAAGACAAACCCCCGCTTCCCGTGATGGAAGTCGGGGGATTGTCGTTGTCCGCTTAACCCTTTGTCAGCTGCTCCATGCCTTTGTCTGCCCAAAGATTTTCAAAATAGTCTTTATACGCATCATAGCATCGCCCGAATGGCTCAAACTTGTATGTGATTGTGGTCTGGCTAAGCCGCTTGTACCAGTATGGCCCCATGAAAATTTCATTGTCCACACGCCAATAGAAATCAAGTGTCATGCACTTGTATCCCTTGACGGTTATCTTCCC
>CAZJKS010000141.1:0-2305 GCA_964546695.1 uncultured Muribaculaceae bacterium
TACAGTTAGAACAGTTAGTAGAATTATAGACATAACTAGAATCATATATAGTATCACTTTTACTAACATATGTAGAATTATAACAACGCTCTGTGGTAATAGTATTAATCTCTTCCCAGATATTAATTAATTCTTCTAATGTTTTAAAATCTCTTTTTTTCATCATAAAGCCCTTACTACTATCTAAATTTTCCATATTATCTTTAGTAATAAATTTTGTAGCATTATCAAAATCAGTATATGTCTCTTCATGAGTTATACTATCATATACTTTCCGTGGTAGTTTAATATCAAAAGCATATTTTTTATAGATATCTTCTATTGAATCTTTATTATCAACTAAAAATACAGCTTTAAATATTTTATTTATTATTGATAAAGTTTCTTCATCACTCATATTTATTACTTCCTTTTTTTCTACTATTAGATAGAGTTATTAAAATATCTTTTAATCTTCTTGTTGTAAAATTAGAAAAGCTTGTCTTAATGCTAGTGGATATATTATTAACAATATTTTCTTTGTTTCTCTTATCTCTAATTAAGGGAACTGCCACAAAATCAGTTGTTTTCGTTTTAACGACAGGAAGAATTTTACCATTCTTACTTATTCTTACTACCACTTCTCTATTATTTAAACCTGTAAGTAAGTTAATCTTATCATCATCAGTTGCACTTCTTGCAAATTTAATATCTAAAATATCTTTTAATATAACTGCATCACTTCTAGATGTTCTAAAAGTATAATAGTTAATAACATTTGCAAAGATTGAATCTTGTAACTTCTTACTAATTTGTCCAAAGTACTGTTCTGTTAAAATTAAAGCGATATCAAACTTTCTTGCTTCTGATAAAATTCTCTCCATAATAGGATTTTCAAGCAAGGATACTTCATCAACAACTAAAATTAGTTTTTTATCTATTCTATTTTCAATAGCAGATTCAAGTATTTCTTCCATTACTAAAGAAGATATAGTCTTAACTATATTATCACCTAAAATACTTCTATCTAAAGAAAATATTGTTAAATCATTATCTTTTATAACATCACTAATCCCCTTATCTTGTCTATCAAAAGTAGAAAACACTAACATCTCATCAATAAAACTAATTATAGGAGAAATACTCTCATTATAATAATTAGTCTTCAAGTCATTAAATTCTGTTAGAAAAAAGGAAACAACTGTATCATTTAGTTTAGGAGTTAATTCTTTTACTAGATTATTACGATATTCTAAATCTAATAAGACCTTTCTAATGTTTAAAAAAGAGAAATCTTCTTTTACAAGCAATAAATTAATTGTATATCTTAAAACTCTTTCTAATTTTAAATTATATCCATCTTTCATTAAGTTTTTAAACACTGATAATAATAGTTCGTTTTTAATAACGATATCACTACTACTAGATAAAAACAAATCACAACTTTCATTAAAGAAATCTATTACTTTAGTCATATCTAATCCTCCAATATCTTTTTCTATTGAAGCATGAGGATCTATTACTACTACTTTATAATCATTATTTAACATTATATTCTTAAGTAAAAGACTAATTAACTTAGATTTACCACTTCCACTACTCCCGATTATTAAAGAGTGTTTAAAAAAGTCGTAATCTTTATAATCAAGATATAAATCACTATTTAGATATGGAAAAGTATCAACACTAAAAACACCAGTATTATTACTAGTTAAAAGAGGTAATATTTTTTCTAAGTTTAAATATTTATTTTTCTTCTCATAAGAAAATCTTTTATTATTACTAAAATCAACACTAAGTAAATAAGTAGGTCTTGATAGCATAAATCTTCTTCTAATATAGTTATTACCACTTTTAAAGAATAAATAAGTCTTAAATAATCTCTTATTACCTATGCCTCTTATATTTATAATAATATACTTAAGTTCTTTATTATGTTTTAATCTACTAATATCAGAAAGTTCTACAGCATTTTTATCTGCATCTAAAATAATAGGTTTATGTTTTAGATAATCTATTTCTATATTTACATCTTCTTCTTTTATTAAAAAGGCATCTATAGAATTAATTGTTGGAGGTACTTTATATTTAGTAACTAGGTAATATTTGATTTTATTATTAGATATTTCTATAACTATTTTAAATTTTCTAAAATAACCATTATATTTACATATATAATCTATTAATTCTTGCCAAGATTCTTTTGAAACATTATCTTTATTTAAATAAATAGCTTGTACTACCATATTAAAACTCCCCTTTAGTAAAGTTTAACATAAAAAAAAGAAAAAAACTGACATTTATGTTTTATCTTTTGTCAGTTTTT
>CAZJKS010000142.1:0-2287 GCA_964546695.1 uncultured Muribaculaceae bacterium
TTTCACTAATATTTCACGTGTTTAACAAAATTATTTCATTTCTAAAAAATAAACTTATAAAGAAAGGAGAAATTATGTATATATTAAAAAATGCTTTTAAATCAATCACAAGAAATAAAGGAAGGAATATTTTAATTGGTATAGTAATTTTTGTAATATCAATTGCTTGTACTGTGTCGCTTGCTATTTTAAATAGTGCTGATAAACTTATTACCTCATATAAAGATGCTAGTGTGATAGAAGCTTCTATTAGTTTAAATAGAGGTAATATGATGGAAGAATTTAAGGAAAATGGTGATAGGGAGGAATTAGTAGAGAATTTTAATAGTGTTTCTTCTCTTACTGTTGAAGAAATAGAAGATTATGGAGACTCTAGTTATGTTAGTAGTTATTATTATACTGTTAGTATATCTTTAAATGGAGATGATTTAGAGAAAGCTAGTAGTGATATGGAAAATGATATGGGAAAAAGAAATAGAGAAGGTGATGAGGAGGATAGTGATGAAAATGCTATTGTAGATACTGATTTTACTTTAGTAGGTTATTCTAGTTATAGTGCTATGAGTGATTTTGTTGATGGTACTTATAAAATAACAGATGGGGAAATAGATAGTGATTTTAGTGGTTATTATTGTATTATAAATGAAGAGTTAGCTTCACTAAATGATATTGAAGTGGGTGATACTATTACTTTAGTTGATCCTAATGATGAAGATACTACTTATACTTTTACTGTTACAGGTATTTATAGTGAAGAAGATAGTAATGGTGGAGGAATGGATTTGTTTAGTAATTCTGCTAATACAATTATTACTAATTCAAGTGTCTTATTAGAAATGGCTAGTGAAGATGAATTAACTTATACTATTACTCCTACTTTCGTTTTAACAGATGAAGATGTAATAGATGATTTTACTAGTGAAGTAGAATCTAAAGGTTTAGATGAAAACTATCAAGTAACAACTAATTTAGATGAAATAGAAAATAGTACTTCTTCTATTAGTAATGTTAAGACATTTGCTATAACTTTCTTAATAATAACATTTGCAATAGGAGTAGTTATCTTAATTGTAATTAATCAAATAAATTTAAGAGAAAGACGTTATGAAATAGGAGTTTTAAGGACTATAGGAATGAAAAAGACAAAAGTATGTCTTCAGTTTATGAGTGAATCTTTAATAGTAGCTTTAATAGCTTTAAGTTTTGGAGCTTTAGTAGGTAGTTTTGCAAGTACCCCTATTGCTAATAAACTTTTAGAACAAGAAATTACAAGTAGTAGTAATATGCAAGATGAAATAAGAGAAAATTTTGGTAGTCCTAATGGTGATATGGAAAGTGATGATGAAAAAATGGATACATCTATGAGGGATGATGATTTTACTAGTAACTTTGATAATGTTATTAATATAGAAGCTTTTGGTGATTTTGAAGCAGTTGTTTCTATTAAAGTAATATTAGAGTTGTTAGGCTTAGGTATTTTATTAACACTTATTTCATCCTCATCAGCTTTAATTGCTATTAATAGATTTTCACCACTTACAATATTAAAGGAAAGGAGTTAGATTATGGTCTTAAAATTAGATAATGTTAGTTATAGATATTCTGATGCTTTAGATGATGAATTTGTCTTTAAAAATATAAATTATGAATTTTCTAAAGGAAAGATATATGCTATTAAAGGTAGAAGTGGTAGTGGTAAAACAACTCTTTTATCTTTAATATCAGGACTTGAAAAATGTAGTATGGGTAATATCTTTTATAAAGATAAAAACTTAAATAATTATGATTTAGATTATTATCGTAATACTAATGTTGGAATAATTTTTCAATCTTATAACTTAATACCTTATTATAATGCTATAGAAAATGTAATTTTATCTATGGATATTAATGGGAAGATAAAGGAAGATAAAGAATCTATTGCTAAAGGTTTATTATTGAAAATGGGGCTTAAAGAAAATGAACTTAATAGAAGAATATTAAAATTATCTGGAGGAGAACAACAACGTGTTGCAATCGCTAGAAGTATGTCTTATAATCCTGATATAATACTTGCTGATGAGCCTACAGGTAATTTAGATAAAGAGACAGAAGAAGAAATTATGAAAATATTTAGAGAGTTAGCATCGCAAGAAAATAAATGTGTAATAATTGTAACTCATTCTAATAATGTATGTAAATTATCAGATGAAGTAATAGATTTAAAGAAATTATCAAAGAGCTAGAAATAGTTCTTTTTTCTGTTATAATTAATATAGGTGATTTGAAATGACAAAAAATGTTAGTG
>CAZJKS010000143.1:0-2244 GCA_964546695.1 uncultured Muribaculaceae bacterium
ATTTATAATGTATCATAAAAGATAATTACTGTCAATAAAAAAATAGAACTATTTCGCTCTATTTTCTAAAACAAACTTCATATTATATTAAGAAATTACTATCTTTTTATTTCTACAAGCTCATAGACTTCAATAATATCTCCTTCTTTATAATCTTGATAATTATCTAAAGTAAGACCACAATCATGACCTTTAGATATCTCTTTAATAGTATCTTTCTCATGTTGTAAAGAATTTATCTGTCCTTTATATACAACAATACCATCCCTTACTACTCTAGCCTTATCATTATTTTTAATATTACCTTCAATTACATGACAACCTGCTATCATACCTACTTTAGAAAACTTAAATAACTGTCTAACTTCTAAAACACCTGTAACTTTCTCTTCATAGATTGGCTCAAGCATTCCTTTCATAGCTTTTTCAATATCTTCAACTACTTTATAAATAATATCATATAATCTAATTTCAATATTATATTCTTTAGCCATATCATCTATCTTTTTATTTCCTCTAACATTAAAGCCTATTACAATAGCCTTAGAAGCTGAAGCTAAAACAATATCACTTTCTCTAATACCTCCAACAGCACTTCTAATAATATTAACTTTAACTCCCTCTACTTCTATTTTCTCTAATGAAGCCTTAACAGCTTCCAAACTACCATTTGTATCTGCCTTTAAAACAATATTTATTGCTTTTAATCCTTCATTTATTCTACCAAACAACTCTTCCAAAGAAACCCCTGACATATTAGTATCAACTTCTTTTTCTCTTAAAGCTCTACTATTAGCAATATTCTTAGCTTGCTTCTCAGTTTCAAAAGCCATAAACTTATCTCCTGCACTTGGAACATTAGAAATCCCTGTAATTTCAACTGGCATAGAAGGATAAGCAAAAGTAATATTATTACCAAGATCATCTTTTAAAGTTCTAACTTTACCATAAGTAGTTCCTACAACAATAGGATCTCCCAATCTCAAAGTTCCATTTTGGATAAGTAAAGTTGCCATAGCTCCTACATGTTTATCCATTTTACTCTCTAAAACAGCTCCTGTAGCATACCGATTAGGATTAGCTTTTAACTCCTGCATCTCAGCAACTAATAAGATATTTTCAAGTAATTCATCAACACCTTCACCAGTCTTAGCAGATACTTTATTAACTAAAGTATCTCCCCCCCACTCTTCAGGAGTAAGACCAGCTTCTACAAGTCCTGTCATAACTCTTTCTATATCAGCATCAGGTTTATCTATTTTATTAATACAAACAATTATAGGTACTAAAGCTGCTTTAGCATGATCAATAGCCTCCCTAGTCTGAGGCATAACACCATCATCAGCTGCTACAATAATAATAACTATATCTGTAACACTAGCCCCCCTTGCTCTCATTTCTGTAAAAGCTTCATGACCCGGAGTATCTATAAAAGTTATCTTTTTACTTTTACACTCTATTTGATAAGCACCAATCTCTTGAGTAATACCCCCTGCTTCTTTAGAAACAACATTACTTTTTCTAAGATAATCAAGCAAAGTAGTCTTACCATGATCAACATGACCCATTATAGTAACAACAGGAGGACGCTCTACTAAATCTTCTTCTCTATCTTCTATTTCATAATTTTCAAAATTAGAAATATCAGCTTGTTCTTCTTTCTTTACTATTTTATTATAATCTAAAGCTATTAATTCAACTGTATCAAAACTAACAGTATTATTAATTGTAGCCATAATACCAAGTCCAATTAATTTCTTTATAACCTCACTAGTACTAACATCTAAAATATTAGCAAGATCAGCAACACTCATCCCTTCTTTATATATTAAAGTATTCTCATCCACTTCTACTTCATTACTTTGTAATTTTTCTTTATGTCTATATATCTTATTTCTCTCCTGTTTAAAATTAGACTTATCCTTATCTTGTTTCTTATTCTTTTTAACTTTACTAGTCTTAACCTCATTATCATTAGTTAAATTAGACTCATATGCTATTTGCTCAGCTTTCTCATCTAAATCAAAACTCTTAATCATCTCATCATCAATTTTATCTTCTACATAATCTTCCTCATCTTGAAATGAATTATCAAGAAGAATAACTTCATCATCACTAAGAAGCCTATCTAAATCACTTACATCCATAGCAAGTCTTTCCATATGTTTAATAACATCTTCTACACTTTTATTTACATCTATAGCATATTCTTTAATTGTCATATAATCACCTCACTCTAATATT
>CAZJKS010000144.1:0-2216 GCA_964546695.1 uncultured Muribaculaceae bacterium
GCATCGCTTTCGAGGTAATATACTGTACTTATGTTTTCTGTTTTTGTTAGTCTTTCATAAATTAAAGGTTTTTTTCGTCCAAAGAATTTTAAAAACAATTCAAAGTAAGAATAAATTATAAATAGGGTGTAGAATAGTATTATAAGTCCATCGATGTAATCTTTATAACTTATTATGATTATGGGACCATAGATGATAAAAAGATATAATATTATCTGCCTTATAAATATAGAAAGATGCTTATATTTACTTTTACTTTCTAATTTTATTTTAACAAGATATTTCCCTAGAGTGTAAGATGTTAAAGTGGGGATAATAAGATAATAGATAATAATTGATATAATTAAAGGTAAGATATATGTATTGAAGTTTGTTAAGGCAATTAAAATAAACATTATAGTGGCAAATACAAACATATCTATTAGAAATGCTAAAAATCTTCTAATTACAGAGACAACCTTTCCTTTTTTATATGATATTTCATCTATTTTGTCTCTATCTGGCAAAATAAAAGTAACAATGGGGGTAATTAAAAAACCAATAAGACCTCCTAGTGTATTTACAATTAAATCATCTACATCAAAAAGACGATAGGCTTTAGGATAGATACCATATAGTCCTGTAAGTTGTGTTAATTCGAAGAAAAGACTTAAAAGAAAAGTGTATAGTATTGTTACATACCATTTTTTCTTAAAGTAATATCTTAAATAAACTCCAAAAGGAATAGTAATAGCAATATTAAATAAGGTTGTATATACTATTGGGGATTTAAAAAAAGATAGTATTCCATTTGAGTTTTTTAAGGCTTCAAAAAAAGATGTCATTGAAACAAATGGTATTAACTGTGGTGTTTTAGTAGACATATTTAAGACTTCTTCCCTACTAGGAAGTGGTAATATTACTAGAAAATAAGCAGTTAAAAGATAAAGAATAAAAGTATAAACAATACTACTTCTTATTAAGGGAACTGATCCATATTTATGATATTGAAATAATAAATAAGGTAGTGTTATTAAAAAGGCTAAAAAAGGGAAAATCAAAAAGGCTGCTTTTATTGGTTCTATGTATACTTCCATTATTATATCCTAGAATAATTTTAATACTTCATCTAAGGAAATATTTCCATCAAAATAACTAGTAAGTTTTTCTAAAAATGGGGAAGATTGATTTTTCTTTTTTAATAGTTTTGTTAAGGAGTTAATAGCAATACTACCTTCAACAGTATAATGACTTTTATAAACTGCTGCTTCTTTTTTATCTGTATATAATAGTTGTCCATAGCTATAATTACGGCTAGTTTTACTATTACACGTTAATAATATATCTCCTAAAGCTCCATAACATACAGCAGTAGTCTCATCTCCTCCTAAGCTAGTTACTAGATATTTAGCATAATTATATATTTTAGTTAAATAGTAGGCATTACTTGAGTCTTTTTGATACTTACTATTAATACTTCCCATAAGGATAGCTAAGACATTTTTTATAACACCATATAACTGTAAACCAATATAATCATCTATTACTTCAATTTCTACATTTGTATTTTTAAATAAGGTTAACATTAACTCTTTTGTTTTAGTATCTTTTGTTGCAAGAGTTAGACCAGCTTTACTATTTATAATAAGTTCTTTAGCAAAAGTAGGCCCTGCTAAATAAGAAACAGTTCCTTTTAAATTTAGTTCTTCATATATTTCTGTCATTAATAAATCTGTTTTTCTTTCTAAACCTTTAGATACTAATATTACTTTACTTTCATCTGTTAAATACTCTTCTATTCGCATTAGAACTTCTCTTACATGATTACAAGGAATAGCAACTATGATTAGATCTGAAGAAGTTAAGGCTTTCTTTAAATCCATAGTAACATCTAAGTCATTCGCTAATTCTATTCCTGTTAGGACTCTATCATAAGTATTATTGTTAGTTATTTCTAAGTACTCTTCTTCAAAAGCAGTCCAAAAAATAATATCTGCTTTGCTTTTATTATGTAATAAATTACCAAGAGCAAGTCCAAAAGCTCCAGTTCCTAAAATTGTTACTTGCATATTATCACCTTCATATTAATAATACTAGTAACTTTTATTTTTGACAAGAAAAATAATCTTACTTATTTGTAAGATTTAGGCTGTATGACCATTTTTAAATTGGTTTTGTTATACAGGTTTTACATTCCTGACAAAAGTAGAAAAAAGAGCAATCTTAGTGATTAAATA
>CAZJKS010000145.1:0-2154 GCA_964546695.1 uncultured Muribaculaceae bacterium
TCTTATATCTCCTCACTTGTCATCAATTATACCCAACAATAAGTTGTTTGTCAAACAAAATTTATCTTTTCTTTATCTCACTCTTAATAAATCTAATAAACTCCTGAATACCCATAGAAACAGTTTCTTCACTTCCAAGTTTACGATAACTAATTAGATTATTATTTCTTTCCTTATCCCCAATAATTACAGTATAAGGATTTTTCATTAAACTACTTTCTCTTATTTTCTTTCCCATTTGTTCTTCTCTATTATCATACCCTACTCTTATTCCTTCGTTAAATAATAACTCTCTTAACTCCCGACAATATTCATCATGATATTTCATGTTTACTGGAATTATATTTACTTGTATCGGAGATAACCAAACAGGTAAAACTCCCTTAAATTGTTCTAATAAAAGGGCAATGAATCTTTCATAAGATCCCAACACTGCTCTATGAACCATTACTGGAGTTTCTTTTTCACCTTTTTCATTAATATAATATAATCCAAAACGTTTAGGCATAGCAAAGTCTAGTTGAACAGTTGGTATTTGAACATCTTTATTCATCGCATCTTTAAACATAAAGTCAAGTTTAGGTCCATAAAGTGCTGCCTCTCCTTCGCATCTTTTAGCATTAAGCCCTAATTCATTCGATACTTCTTCTAATATTTTTTCACACAAATCCCAATCTTCTTTATCACCTATATATTTATCTAAATGATGATAATCTCTTACGGATAAAGACACCCATTGATTATTCCATAATCCCATTCGAGAATAAAATTCTTTAATTAAGTTACACATATTTATAACTTCCTGTTTTACTTGTTCTCTAGTACAAAAAGAGTGTCCATCTTCGACGGTAATAGCATATACCCTTGATAAGTTGTAGCCAACAGCTCCCGGAAGTTCTGCACGATATTGTTTATCCGATTCCATATATCTAATTGGCAAATCTCGATAACTTCTAATTTTAGAAGCATATATTTGAGTATGATGAGGACATTGAACTGGTTTTAAAACATACTCATGATGCTTTGGTGAAATAACTCGAAATAATTCATCATTAAATTTACTTGCATGACCACTAGTCTTAAATAAAGAAATATCAGCTAAAGCAGGACAACTTACTTTTTGAAATCCATAATTACGGCAAATATGTTCAATTTCCTTTTGCAATTCATCCTTAACAATGGTTCCTCTTGGAGTATATAGAGGAAGACCAGCTCCAACATAAGAGGAAAAACAAAATAAATCTAAATCAACCCCAATTTTTCGGTGATCTCTTTCTTTAGCTTCCTTTAAAAATTCATTATACTCTTCTAGTTCCTTGAGACTATTAAAACACTTACCAGTAATTCTAGTAATCATTTCATTATCAACACTTCCATCTACATATACTCCACTTATTCTTAATAATTTAACACAAATATTCTCGTCTAATTTATGTATTTCTTCCTCAAAATAATCTAACTCATTTTCTCCTACCGAATTATCTGTTTTAAACTCATAATAAAATTCTTCATCATTATAAGACATATTATCAAGTCTAACATCTAAATATTTCTTATTAATTACTACTTTTAATAATTTACAACCTTTTGCATTTAACATAATTCATTCCTTCTTTCTATTTTAATTGCTTTTGAAAGGGCTAATCGTCTCATCCGTCATAAAAATCCCTCCTTATAAACAAAAAAGGACGATACCTAAGGAGTCTATATAGACGGTACCATCCTCTATTTTACTTAATTTATATAACCGTATTAAACGGGCAATCAGTTTCCTGTGCAACATCATAGGTAGTAATTATAAAGTACATCTATTATCTTACACCAACTGATAACTCTCTATAAAATATAACTTTATAACCATGTCCTAATCACTGTTTTTAAAAAAGCCTACTACATAGATTGTAATAGACTTGCATAAATAATCTTTAACTAAGCAATGCTAAAACAATCAATAAATATAATTGATTTATAAGTAGTTATTATCGTTATAAACGTCTTTTTTAGCATTATTAATCTCCCCTTCAAAAGCAATTAAATCATATCATATTTATAGGTTATTGTCAAACTTATTTCAACACCATATCAATTACATCAGCTACTAAAACATCATTTTCTCTATAACATAATAAGGAATATCATCAACATTCATAGTTA
>CAZJKS010000146.1:0-2101 GCA_964546695.1 uncultured Muribaculaceae bacterium
AATGGAGCAGGAAAAACTACTACTTTTAGAATAATTATGGGATTAATTGATGCTGATAGTGGTGAAGTTTTACTTGATGGGAAAAAAATTAATTATGATATTACTGATGAGATTGGGTTTGTTACGGAAGAGAGAAGTTTACTTACTAAACTTACTGTGTTAGAACAACTTACTTTTTATGGAGTTTTAAAAGGAATTAATGAGCAGACTATAGAAAAAGATATAGATAGATGGTTAGAGAAGTTTGAGATTTCTAATTATAAAAATAGAAAGATTAAAGAACTATCTAAAGGAAATCAACAAAAGATACAGTTTATTTCTGCTGTTATTAATCATCCTAAATTATTAATATTAGATGAACCATTTACAGGACTTGATCCTATAAATGTTAAAATGATTAAAGAAGCTATATATGAGTTACAAAAAGAAGGGACATCAATTATTTTTTCATCTCATCAAATGGAATATATAGAAGATTTTTGTGAAAAACTAGTTATTTTAGTTAAAGGACATCCAGTTGTTAGTGGAGATTTAAAAACAATTAAGGAAGATTTTGGTATTAAAAATATTATGTTAAGAGGAGATGATTTACCTCTTGATAAGCTTAAGAAAATTAAAGGTGTGTTAAGTGTATCTAAAGTAAGAGGAGAAGTAGAAGTAAAAATAGAATCTAAAGATATTGCTCCTAAGATTTTTTCTTTAATTAAAAACTCTAATATTACTAAATATGATGTAGTAGAGCCTACATTAAATGAAATATTTATAAAAAAGGTAGGAGAGAGTGGTAATTATGAATAAAAAGTTTTGGTATTTAACTAAAGTTAGCTTGAGAAAAAAATTTAAGACTAAATGGTTTGTTATTACTAATATAATACTCATAGTAGCGATTATTCTTTTCTTAAATATAAACTCTCTTATTTCATTTTTTGGAGGAGATTTTGATTCTTCTACTAATATTATAGTTGTTGATAATAATACTAATAGTTATAGCTTATTTAAAGATAGTATAGAAAATTATACTCTTAGTCTTAGTGATGAAGATTTAGATATAACTATTTCAAGTAGTGATAAAAATATTGATGATTTAGAGGATAATCTAGAAGATGAAGATATTATAGTAGTATTGAATTATAGTGAGGAAGAGTATTTAACTGCTGAAGTTATCTCTAATAATAAAATAGATACAACAACATATCAGATTATATCACAGAGCTTAAATACTGTTAAAACTAGTATAGGTATGATTCTTAATAATATAGATGCTGATACTTTAAATAATATCTCTAGTTCTGTTACAATAGATAGAGTTACTCTTAATGATAGTAATAGTGTTGATGAAAATTTAGGTCTTATTATGAGTAGTGTTTTTCCAACTGTTATTTTACCTTTCTTTATGTTAACAATGGTTTTAATTCAAATGATAGGTGGAGAAATATGTGAAGAGAAAACAACTCGTAGTATGGAGATAATTATATCTAATGTTTCGCCTAAACAACATTTAATGTCTAAGATACTTGCTAGTAATATATTTGTTGTTGTTCAAGGCTTACTTTTGGTTGTTTATGCTGGTATTGGTTTATTAGTTAGTACTGATATGTTAAGTACATCTATGGATTTACCTAGTGATGTAACTTCTATTTTTGATACTTTAATAACATCTGGTTTTATAGATAAATTAATTTATGTTATACCATTAACAGTGATACTAATAATTTTATCATTTCTTGCTTATTCTATTGTAGCAGGTATACTTGCCTCTATGACTGTTAATATGGAAGATTTTAGTCAATTACAAACACCATTATTATTTCTTTCTTTGGGAGGTTATTACTTATCGATAATGGCAGGTATGTTTAATGGATCACTATTAATAAGAATACTTTCTTATGTACCATTTTTATCATCATTTGTTAGTCCTAGTCTTTATATGATGGGAGAGATAGGTCTAGTAGATATAGTTATTTCTATAATAATATTAATATTCTTTATTTATATAATTTTACATTTTGGTATTAAAGTATATAAAGTGGGAATACTTAATTATTCTAATGAAAAAGTATGGAGTAAATTTTTTAAAGCATTTAAAAGTAAAGATGTATAG
>CAZJKS010000147.1:0-2089 GCA_964546695.1 uncultured Muribaculaceae bacterium
TACTTTTAACTTTCCTTCTAATATTTCTTCTAGGGCTCTACCAATATTTTTTTCACATTTATATTGGTTAAGAGCTAATTGATAGTGCTCATCCTTGGTT
The DNA here is from genome assembly GCA_964546695.1 of uncultured Muribaculaceae bacterium. Classification (GTDB taxonomy): domain Bacteria; phylum Bacillota_I; class Bacilli_A; order RF39; family UBA660; genus Onthousia. The sequence continues at coordinate 101 of CAZJKS010000147.1, forward strand.
AACTCTTTACTTCTGCGAGCGGCTATATGTACTAATTCATATTTGGAACTTACTATATTTAATAATTTATCAATAGATGGATAGTTCACTTGTATCACACTCCTTATAATTATCTTATAATTATAAATAATATTTTACAAGCAAAATGACACAATTAGACATTTTTTAACATGTAAAAAAGCCAAGATAGTTATCTTGACCTTAACGGAAGTTACAACATGAACCTTGATCAATATTGCAACAAACATTTTCTTCACAGCAAGTATATTTAGGGCAATAAGTGTGTTTGAAAATGTGATGATTAACTATTCTTGTATGGATTGGACATACATGAGGTACTTGATGAACGAAGGTTCTATTTATTTGACGCTCCTGTGTTGGTTCAATTATTGGAGACTGACTGTCCATCATTTCTATATTATTTTGGTCCATCCCCATACTATTATTATTCATATTCATATTAATATCAATATTCATATCTTGGTCAACGACATTATTATTACCATCGATAGTTGATGACATATCAATAGCCTGATTATTAAATAACATACACTTTCCTCCTCTAGTATTAAGATATTCACTTAGGAGATTTGTGTATAAATTATTTGCCTAAAATGGCATTTTAAAGTTGCCATTATTCATTTGCTTCATCATTTTTTTCATATTTTCAAACTGAGTTAATAGCTTATTTACTTCTGATACTGATAAACCACAACCTTTGGCAATTCTTGTTTTACGTGAGGCTTTAATAATAGAAGGGTTTCTTCTTTCTTCTTTTGTCATTGAAAGAATTATCGCTTCAATATGAGCCATTTGTTTAGGGGGGATATTTACATTAGTTAGTCCCATCTTTTTAGCTCCTGGTATTAGTTTTATAATATTTTCAAGAGGTCCTAATTTCTTTATTTGTTTTAGTGTAGAAAGAAAGTCTTCAAGATCGAACTTACCTTGTTGCATTCGCTTCGCAGTCTTTTCAGCTTCTTTTTCATCAATAGCAGCTTCTGCTTGTTCAACTAAAGATACTATATCTCCCATACCTAATATTCTACCAGCCATACGTTCTGGATCGAAAAAATCTAATCCATCTAGTTTTTCGCTTGTACCAATAAATTTAATAGGTACATTAGTTAAATGTCTTACTGATAGAGCAACTCCACCTTTAGTATCACCATCTAATTTAGTAAGTATTACTCCTGTTAGTTTTAATTTTTCATTAAATCCTGTTATAACATTGATAGCATCTTGTCCTATCATTGAATCTATTACAAGAAGTATTTCTTGGGGTGAAACTGCTTTGGTAATATTTTCTAACTCTTCCATTAAAGGTTCATCTATTTGTAGGCGTCCTGCAGTATCAATTAGGACATAGTCATAACCATTTTCTTTGGCATAATTAATAGCATTTTTACTTATTTCTATAGGATTTTCCTTACCCTCACTATAAACTTCGATATTAAGTTCTTTACCTAATTGTTTTAATTGATCTATAGCAGCAGGACGATATATATCACAAGCGACCATTAAAGGTTTTTTATGTTCTTTTTTCCGTAAGTAATTAGCAAGTTTTCCAATAGTTGTAGTTTTACCACTACCTTGAAGTCCTACTAACATTAATATGGCAGGATTACCAGTAAGATTTAAAGGAGCAGCATCTCCTCCTAGTAATTCTGTTAATTCATCATTGACAATTTTAACAAATAAGTCTCCTGGTTTAATACTAGTTCTAACTTCTTCTCCTAAAGCTTTTTCTTTAACATTATTAACAAACTCTTTTACTACTTTATAATTAACATCAGCTTCAAGTAAAGCAAGACGTATTTCTTTCATCATGTCGCCAATATTATCTTCAGTTATTTTTCCATAACCCTTTATTTTATGTAGAGCATTTTGTAATCTATCTCCTAAGTTTTCAAACATTTTGACACTTCCTTTTCTTTAAATATTATAACTTATAAGAGTTAAAAAGTAAAAAGAAATATCAAATGCATA
>CAZJKS010000148.1:0-2079 GCA_964546695.1 uncultured Muribaculaceae bacterium
CCAGAAAACTTTCGCTCATATGAATCGTTAAACGAATAAACAATTAAAATAATTTTTTCTCATTAACTCATATATTATTTTTTAGAGTTATCTACTGGGTGTAGAGCTATAGTTGTATTGTATGATATGTTCAGTGAGTGATTCTAGGATTAATTAACTATCGAAGTGAGGTGAAGTTTTCAAAAGTGAAGTGAAAATATTTAGGTGTTTATTCGTTTAGATATGGTTAGCCATTAGTTGTATTTCATTGAGAGCTTGTTCAATCTGTATAAGGATAAGAGATTCGTCAACGCTAGGTTGTGGGATTTCTTTTCTTAAATGTTGAACCCAGTTCTGAGCATATTGAATATTGCGCCTCAAACTTACTCCACAATGAGTTCTGAAGATATGATTTTTGATTTCTAGCATATGATCATAGATATTTTCACTGTCATTGACCCTATTGAGTTCAAGGCAGGCTTCATTCAATAAAATACATTGATTGACAAACTCTGGATACTTATCATTGAACATATATTTGAACGCGTCTTCGTCATCACTTGGTATAGGATTAAGCTTATGAATTGCTTCTTTGTAAGCAGCTTCGTAATCTGCTTGTGACATTTATGAAAAATGATAATAAATTATTCGAACGATATTTTGGTCAGTTTTTCGGTCGAATGATATCGGCCGACCGATATTTAGAATTTATTTTGTTTTAATGTCGGAAGAAGAATTGACAGGCCGCCAGAAGCAATTATGGGACTTACTACAAGATATCAAGACTCGGCTAGCAACAGCAGACTTAAAGTTTATATTTGATTACGCTCATGTATCTGTTAATGAACCACACGCGCCAACTCGATATAAGAAAGCCTTCGAAGCATGTCGACGAGATCTACAACTCAGGATACTACAAGTAAAACATGCTGAAGAAGAGTTCAATAAGTTCTTCGAGGAATAAACAACCTAATATATTTCACACCAACTCAGTAATTTTTTTTTTCGTTCGAACGATATCAGTCGAACATTTTTTCATTTTTCGATGTCTGAAGATAACCTCGATGACCTTCCAGAAGAACTTAGTAGTATATATCGACACTTGCGATACAACATAGGTCAGAAACAAGCATACTTTGAAATGTTTTGTAATTTCTTATGTGATACTCATCATAAAGTTGATAACCTTGACTCAATTGAAGATACCTTTAGAGATGCTTTCGTATTGGTTTTAGGAAGATTAGACTATCTAAGGTCAATATTCAAAGCAGCTGAAGCAGAGTTCAATGAACACTTATACCAATCAAAGAAAGACCCAGAGTTAGGCAAGAAGCAACTACAGATATTACAAAACAAGTTATTGAACCTATGGGCCAACCCAGCATATCAAGTTATTTCTTCATCAACATCTTCAGATGAATAAACACTTCGATATATTACTAGTATATTTTCATTCGAACAATATCGGTCGACCGAAAGCTGACCAAAATATCGGTCAGATTCATTTTTTTCAATGAGTGAAGAAGTATCGAACCAACCTAATGAGCTTCCAGAAGAACTCCGTGATATATATCGACAATTAAAAGACATCGTTAGTAAGGACTCAGATTACTTTGACTTATTTTGCAAGCGTTTGCTCGAAAGACCTGAACACGATACAAGCTTTGGCCCAGATCCAGAATCAGTCGAAGAAGCTTTCAGTGAAGCTATTGAAGAAGTTATTAATAAGTTAAGGTATATAACAAATTACTTTGAGCTTATCGAATATGAATTCGAATGTTTCAAGAACAAATACAAGGACAACCCTGAGTTCGTTAAAACAGAGCTTCGTGGCTTAAGACAAAAGTTATTCAAGATTTATAGTGACTCATACACAAGTAGCTCAGAGGAAGACGACGATGAATAAACACTTTTATTTTTATCACAAATGATTAGTAAGAAAGAAATCTCGAATATAGGTTTTGATGTATCTACCATAGCTATTTCTAAACTACCTAGAAAGTTAGATCGTGTAGGGTTCCTTATCATTAATACTTATAAAGGAACTAAGCATTCTTTAGGTGATGGTACTATGAATGATGGGTATACTATGGCTAAGAT
>CAZJKS010000149.1:0-2071 GCA_964546695.1 uncultured Muribaculaceae bacterium
TGACTAGAGATGAAGAAGAATATTCAAAACCTAAAATATTATATAAAGTTAAAGTCAAAAAGAAAGGAAATAATAAAAATGAATTTTAAAGTAAATGATTATGATAAATTTGCAGAAAAAAGACACTTTGAAGTGACGAATGGAATGAAAAAGGCATTACGATTTATAGAAAAACCTATGATGTTATCTATGCTTCCAAATATTGAAGGTAAAAGAATCCTTTTATTAGGATGTGGAACTGCTGAAGAAAGTGAGATGTTAAGTAAATATAATCCTAAAAAAATAACAGGTATTGATATTTCAGAAAAATCAATAGCTATTGCTAAAGAAAGTTATCCTAATTGTAACTTCTATGTAGGCAATATGCTAAATCTCTCTTTTAAAAAATCAAGATGTATTGATGAATGCGAAGAAATAGATGAAGCATATTATAATAGATTTCATGAGATACCACAATTTATGGGATTTTTAGTAAAAAAACTAAAGAGTAAATTATTAATTAAAAAGCTCATCTGGTGTAAGAAGGATAAAAGCAACATGTTCACAATATGAAAAAGAAAATGGCAATCAAATTGTAAAAAAATGGGGTAAAATATGATAAAAGTAATTTTTTGTGATGTTTCTGGAACACTATTAAATTCTTCAGGTCAAATTAGTAATGAAACATTAAAAAGTATAAAATCATTACAAGAAAAAGGGATAAAATTTGTTTTATGTTCAGGAGGCTCACGAGTTAGAACAAGAATTTTAGCTGGTAATATAGGAGTTGATGAATATATAATATCATCTAATGGAGCAGATATTTTTGATATAAAAAATAGTAAAGTTATATTTTCTAATTATTTGAACAAGCTATCAATTCAAAATATATATAATTTAGTATTAAATAGGGATATGTTTTTTACTGCTAATTGTGATAATTATATGCTAGTAAATAAAAAAAGATTTAACGAAGAATTTGAAGTGCTTATTGATAACTTTAGTTTAGAAACTATCTCTAAAAAAAATATTGTTCAATGTATAATTAGTGGGAAAGATACTACAAAAAGTGATTTTGACTTTATAGAAAAAGCATTATTAAATGATGATAATATAGAAATAGCAATGAAGAATATAAATGGTAATAAAACAGATATTAATTTAATAGATAGTTGTTATTGTGATATAATTGATAAAAATACAAGTAAAGGAAATGCCAGCAAGCAACTTTTAGAGTATTTAGGTATTCTTAAAGAAGAAGCTTTAGCAATATGTGATGGTAAAAATGATATATCATTGTTTGAAAATGTAAAATATAAAATAGCTATGGAAAATGCAATTCCTGAAATAAAAGCTAGAGCTGATTATATAACTGAAAGTAATAATAATGATGGAGTTGGTAAAGTATTAAGACGAATTATAAGAATGTAGGAGGAAAAAATGAATATTGGTATAGACATGGATAATACAATTTGCAGTACAAGTGAAAAAATATTAGAATATCAAGAAAAGTTTATAAAACAAGAAAAAATAAGTAGCGATACATTATGGAAAGATGATTCATATAAAACAAAATTTTTGAATATATATTTAGAAAAAATATATAATGAAGCGGAAATAAAAGAAAATGCAAGTAAAGTTATTAATGAGCTTAAGAAACAAAAAAATAAAATCTATATAATAACAGCAAGAACTGAAAATTATGTTTCTGATATATATAAAATAACTAATGATTACTTGATAAAAAATAAAATAAAAGCTGACGGTATATTTATAAATGGCAAAGATAAGGTGGATATATGCATTAATAACAATATTGATATTATGATAGAAGACAATCGTTATAATTATGATAAACTTGTTAACAATAAAATTAGAACTATATTATTTGACGAACATTTTAAATACTCTGATATTATAGATAGAGTAGTAAGTTGGAGTGATATAAATAATAAAATAAATGAAATTAATTAAAAAAAGTTAACTCTCCTTTGAGTTAATCTTTTTCATACTATAGTTATTGAGTCTGTAAATAAAATTGGTTCTTCTCCAAGTTAGTTGAACCAGGTCAAAGTGTATGATACAATTATAC
>CAZJKS010000150.1:0-2054 GCA_964546695.1 uncultured Muribaculaceae bacterium
TTTGTTCCAAAGGTTAATTGACATTGGTGTTTTATTATGAGTAAGAGAGTTAGTATAAGAGGAATTATTATTGAAGGTAATGAAGTATATACTGTTTTTAGAAGGAAATTTAATAATTTTGGAACTGTTAAAGAGTATTATGTTATACATGGTGGTGAAGTAGGAAGTAATGAAACTATACAAGAAACATTAAAGTGAGAATTAAAGGAAGAACTATCAATAGATGTTGAGATTATTGGGTATTTAGGGTTTGATGAAAGTCATGATTTTATCGCTCATTTTTTTTAATGTAGAATACTTAATGGCATTTCTATGCTTGGAGGAGAAGAATTAAAAAGGGATTCTAATAAGAACTATTATGAAATAGAAATATAAGTATTGATATTTTAGTAAAAGTCGGCAATCAATTGACAAGTGCCGACTTTTACTCTATAATTAAATCATAAATGGTGGTGATATTATGGTTTATAATTATAAAGAAATAATTGCTATTTTAAAAAGTGATTATAATCTTAATAAGAAATTAAAAAATGAAGAATTATTTAAACTTGATAAAGGAATTTATTCAGATAGAAAGATAGTAGATCCAATAATAATATATGCAAAAAAGTATCCTAATTCTATTATTACTTTAGATAATGCATTCTATTATTATGGACTAACAGATGTTATACCAAATAAGTATTATCTTGCAACAAAACACAAGTCAAAACCAATAAAAGATGAAAAGGTAATTCAAATATTTTCTACCGATGAATTATTAGATGTTGGTAAAACACAAGTTGATATTGATGGTAATTTAGTTAATATGTATGATAAAGAAAGATTATTAATCGAATTAATAAGAAGAAGAAAACAAATACCGTTAGATTATTATAAAGAGATAATAAATAATTATAGAAATGAAGTTTATAAACTGGATATGCAAAAAATAGAAGAGTATGCTAGTAATTTTAATATTAATGAACATATTCTTGAAACTATTCAAATGGAGGTATTATAAGTGAATTTAGAAGAACTAATCGATAAATACCTAAATATAGGATATGAATATACTGATGCTGTTAGCAACGTATGTCAAGATATTATCCTTTTAAAAATTTCTAAAAGTCCTTATATAAATAATATAACTATTAAAGGCGGAGTAGTTATGCACAATATATCAAATGATAAAAGACGTGCAACTCGTGATATTGATATTGATTTTATAAGATATTCTTTAGAAGATGATTCTATAAGAAAATTTGTAAAAGGCTTAAATAATAGTAAAGATGATATTAATGTAGAAATAGTTAATGATGAAATAAAAGAACTTAATCAGCAAGATTATAGAGGAAAAAGAGTTGATTTAAAACTGACTGATAAAGATAATTATAGTATCATTACAAAATTAGATTTAGGAGTGCATAAGAATTTAGAATTAGAACAAGAGGAAACAATATTTAATCTAGCAGTACTAGATAATACAATTACATTGCTCGCTAACTCAAAAGAACAGATATTTGCAGAAAAGTTAAAGTCATTATTAAGATTTGGTGCCTCTTCAACAAGATATAAAGACATATTAGATTTATATTATTTAATAAACGATACTGATTTAGATAAAAATAAACTAAGTTTATTGATAAATAATTATATACTTTTAGATGATTCAATTAGGTATAATACTATGAATAGTGTTTATGAAAGATTATCTATATCTTTAAATAATAGTAGATTTATTAAAAACTTTAATAATGTCAAAAATAATTGGTTAGAGCTACCAATAAATGAAGTAATTAAAACTATATTAGATTTTATTGGTAACATGGAATACGTAGAAGTATAGTAGTGAGAAGTTATAGTAAAAATGGATCTGCATGGTTAACAAAGAAAGATTTAACTGAAGAAGATATAAATACATAACACCAGTTTTGCAAGTAGCTGAATAGAATATAAAGAATCAAAAAGAAGTTGTGTCCATACTAGCACCAACTTGTTTATAATAGATATTCTAGTGAATTAGAAATATTTGGTAATGTATTAGCTTTTGTATCAAAGCATAAGTGATTGCA
>CAZJKS010000151.1:0-2034 GCA_964546695.1 uncultured Muribaculaceae bacterium
AATATTAAAAACACAACTTTCCTTATAAAGAAAAAAGTACTAAGAATATTTCTTAATACTTGAAAACTCATCTTGTTGTTCTTTTTTACCTAGTACTCTATCAAAAGAACTATCAACAGCATCAAAATATGAACCATATACATTTATAACATTTTTAGCTCCAATATTACGTGCTAATAATCTTGCAAAAGATTTTTCTTTTATACCAGGTATATAATTATAATTTATATTTCCATCTTCACAAGACATTAACCAAGTTTCCATAGAAGCTTTTGCATAAAATTCAGCTTCATCTTGATTAGGATATACTAGGGAATCAACATAAGGCTTATTTTTTTGCTGTTCAATATTAAAATTAATTAATTCTTTTGTTATATAATCCATTACTATATCAACAATATATTTCTTCATATCTTCTAGAGTTAATTCTGAAGTATCATCTTTGCCTAAGAATCTTTTTATTATGTTTTCTAATGTATAGACATTTATTTTTCTATCTTCTTCAAATTTATTTAATAATTCTAACTCACTAGCTTTTAACAAATTAAAGTATTCTTTACTAACTTTTTCGAATACACAACCATCTAGAGCATCTTCTTCAACACCTTCAAGAATACAGTCATCTAAAATATAATTTGAAATTGCAGTTTGTTGTTCTTCTAAATAATTGTCTCTTATTATTCTCTTTTTATACCTATCTGCAATTATTTTTTTAAGTTCATTCTTATATTCTGGAAAGAATCTTTTAACATTATCAACACCAATATTATTAGCCATTATTTGTAAATTTTCATCAAATGTATTAATATTATTTTTCTCTAACCAATCACTCATTTTCTTTAAAACTTGACTAGTACAATAATTCATTTTATCAAATAAATTAATTGCAACAATCTCTAGGCCAACTGTAATAATATATTTTTTTAACATATCGTCATAATATTTAGATGAAGAAGATTCTTTACCTCTTGAAAGTTTAGCTACTATAGTTGCCTTTATTTTATCTAATGGTACTTCTTCACTCATTAAAACGAAATTTTCAATTATAGTATCAAAGCCAATATCTTTTGTTAATAATAAATTTGATATTTCAAAACGTAATTTATTATGTATAGATAGTAATGTTTTTCTTTCATTCATATTAAATCTTTTAGGAGAAGTATCATTATGGTACATATGCTCTGTAATTGTTGGTTCATAACCACCATCAAATTTCAACATTATTCCATCATAGGCAATTCCACCATCAACACAATATACTTTTAACATACTTCCATCTTTTCTTTCTAAATCAAGGCTATTATTTCCTCTATAGCTTAATGGTGTATGTCCTACAATTTCTATTACATCATTTTGAGGTAAATCTAAAGGATAGTAGTTATCTTTATTTTTTCTAAACCAAACTATGTCTAATAAATACTTATAGTGTTCATCATCTTTTCCATATTTCATTTTTTGTCCATGAAGATGTTCTAAAGAAAAATCAGGTTTATTATCATATAAGTATTGATTAAAGAAAGCATGAGCCAAAGCATATTTTTGATTGTTAAATTCATGCATTTGTTGCATTGGTAGATTACCTAACCATTCTATTAATTCCTGTGCTTGCTCTTTATTTTGTCTTTTTAATCTGTCAATTTCTTCTATCGTTTTATATCCTCCATTTATCTCTGTTAAATATTTTCCATCTTCATCTTTATATTTTGCATAATCATATAATGAAACATCATGATTTCCTGGAATATATATTACTCTATTTGGATATTTATCTGATAATTCTTTTATTTCCTGTAATAATTCAATTCCTCCTATACCTTGCCAGTCCTCTCCTCTATCAGTAGCATCTCCTAATATAAATATTTTATCATATTCATTTAAGTAATAGTCTTTTACTTTTTCTAACGGCCATTTAATCGCATGGAAATCACTTAAAACTACAAAAGACCCTTTAACAATATTATTCATATAGTTTCTCCCCCCTTAAATTTGCATATATTTTAACATATTATTACAAACTTGTCAATACTAACTAAT
>CAZJKS010000152.1:0-2025 GCA_964546695.1 uncultured Muribaculaceae bacterium
TATGAAGTTTCAACTGAAGAAGAGTTGTATGGATAGGTCTTATCAAGTCTAGTGTATTATTAATGTACACTAGAGTTTTGATTTTTGTAAATCTAATATTAAATTGTGTAAACTGTCTTTAATTTTTTGGCAAGCTTTGTTACAATATTAAAGGAAGGGATTGGTTTAGATGCGTATTGGTGTTGATTTGGATGGTGTTTTAAATGATATTGCAGAGTGGCACTTTGCTTGTGGCTCTAAATTTTGTTTAGAAAAAAATATTAATAGGGGCTTTAATCCTAAAGGTTATTATATGGAAGAACAATTTATGTTGACAGGTGAAGAAAATATTGAGTTTTGGCACCAATATATTTTTGATTTGTTAATTGCCATTCCTATTAGACCTTATGCTAGTGAAGTGATTCATAAATTACGTAAAGATGGACATGAAATAATAATTCTATCAGCTCGTGATAATCAATATTTAACTCATCAATATAGTGGTATGATTGATTATTATGTTAAATCTTGGTTGGATAAGTATAACATAGAATATGATGATATAATAATTAATGCTAATAATAAAAGAGAAAAATGTTTAAATATTGGTTTAGATTTAATGATTGAAGATAAAAAAAGTAATGTTGAAGATATATCTAAGATAATACCTGTAATGGTGTTTGATGCTCCTTATAATCAAGACTGTGTAGGAAGAAATGTTATAAGGGTGTATTCTTGGTATCAGATATATCAGGAGATAATAAATAAGTTTGCTGCAACTAATAATGTTGAAATAATTTAATAAGAGGTGGAAAAATGGTTAGACTTGATAATAGGGGATTTGGACTGAGTACAATGTTAATATTTATTGGAATATTTATTATTGTATTAATTGCTATTATGGTATTAGCTTACAATAATGGTATTGAAAAAGATTCACCTGTTAAAACTGTAGAAAAAGAAGATGGTATTTTTGTACCAGGTAGTAATGAGGAGGAATAATAATGATTAAAGTTGCAATTAATGGGTTTGGAAGAATAGGAAGATTGGCATTTAGATTGTTGGATAGTGATCCTGATATGGAGGTAGTTGCTATTAATGATTTAACTGATGCACAACAACTTGCTTATTTGCTAAAGTATGATACATCTCATAGAAGATATAGAACTGATGATATATCTTTTGATGAAGATAATATTATAGTAGGTAATAAAAAAATAAAAGTGTATGCTGAAACAGATCCTTCTAAGTTACCTTGGGGTGATTTAGATATTGATATTGTTTTAGAGTGTACTGGTAGGTTTACTAGTGATGAGAAAGCTATGGCTCATATTGATGCTGGTGCTAAAAAAGTTATTATATCAGCTCCTGCTAAAGGTGATGTCAAAACTATTGTCTATAATGTTAATCATGATATATTAGATGGTAGTGAGAAGATAATATCAGCAGCTAGTTGTACTACTAATTGTTTAGCACCTGTTTTAAAGGTATTAGATGATAGTTTTGGTATTAAACAGGGATATATGACAACTGTACACGCTTATACTAATGACCAAGCAACTCTTGATGTTGCTCATAAAAAAGGAATTTATGCTCGTCGTGGTAGAGCTAGTGCTGCTAATATTGTTCCTGCATCAACTGGAGCTGCTTCTGCTATTGGTAAAGTACTACCTAGTCTTGAAGGTAAAATGGAAGGTACTGCTATGAGAGTTCCTGTAACTACAGGTTCTGTTGTTGATTTAGTCTTAAAGCTTAGTAAAAATACAACTGTAGAAGAAATTAATGAAACTCTTAAAAATAATGCAAATGAAACTTTAGGATATACTACTGACCCTATTGTTTCAAGTGATACAATTGGTATGTATTATGGTAGTTTAGTTGATAGCCTACTTACATCTATAAGTGAAGTAGATGGTGAGCAGTTAGTTAAAGTAGTAGCGTGGTATGATAATGAGATGAGTTATACTGCTCAATATATAAGAGTTGCTAAATATGTTGCTAATCTATAGAGCTTAAGCTCTTTTTTCTTTTATGTTATGTTAGAGA
>CAZJKS010000153.1:0-2010 GCA_964546695.1 uncultured Muribaculaceae bacterium
CGCTCGGCAATTGCCGAACCTCTATGAACTTTGACATCTCTTTTTTTCCTCCAACATATTTTCTATTTTTCCTTTTTTTAGAGAAAAATCTCTAAACACTACTTATTTTAGCAGAGAAGTTTTTCTATGTCAAGACTTTTTAGAAAAATTTTTCTATTATAGAGAAAAAAAAGGTGAAATAAATGAATTTTTCCGATAACTTAAAATCTCTAATGATTGAAAATAATCTAACTCAGAAAAAAATTTCTGAAATTGCGCAAGTGAATCAACGAACCATTTCAAGTTGGATAAATGAACAAAATGAGCCGTTAGCTTATAGTGTCGCTAAAATCGCGGATTATTTCCATGTATCCGTGGACTACCTTCTCGGCAGAGAAGACGATTTCGGCAATATCGTTATCAATTCCCCCGCCGCTCCTGTTTTGACCGAAGAGGAAAAGCGGCTTTTGACCGCTTTCCGCAAATTGGTCCCCAACATGAAATCCTTTATGCTCGCCAACATGGAAATGCTTGCCGCGCAAAACGGATAAAAAAATTACTATTTTTTTGCCATACAGACAAAAAAATAGTAAAACCGCCGTTTTTCAAAAATCGTCCGTTTTATGATAAAATGCCCCTTTGGGCGATATACCCAAAGGAGCATTTACATGAACGACGATGAAATTAAAATCGTACAACTCTGTATCAGCACGCTTTTACTGCTGGTGAACAAGTCGGAAACAGAGGCTTTCCGACGACAAAGGGAGAACGTCATGAAGGAGCTGCTGCTTTTAACGGCTCCCCTTCCCGCTCTCTCCGAACCCGCCGGAACTCAAAGAGACGAAAAACAGGCGGAGTTTTTGAAATTTTCCGAGGAGGATTTTTCAAAAATGCCCAAAACATTCAAAAAAGAATTTCAATTCAACGGCGCGATCGCGCATATCCGCAGAAACCACAACTCCTATGAAGTGCGTTACCGCCGCAACGGGTATTACATATCCGTGACCGCCAAGACGATCGAAGCGGCGAAATACCGTTTCATTCACGCGTTGGCGACGGCGCAGCCCGTCCAAAAGAAGGAAGAGGCGGACGAGAATGAAAAGAAGGGTTTTACGGAGATCGCCGAACTGTGGTTTGCGAGCAAAAAGCGCCGCTGGACGGACGCGACCTATAAGAATCTTTACGCAAAATACCGCACCTATCTTCTGCCGCCCTTCGAGGTGCGGAAGATACGGGACATCCGCCCGATGGAACTGCAAGCCGTTCTGGACGAGATCGAGGACAGCGGCAAGACGCGGACGCGCGAGGACACGCGCACGGTCATGAAGGGAATTTTCGATTTTGCGGAAAACAACTACTTCATCGACCGCAACCCCGTCCGCGCGACCACCTTCGTGCGCTTTGACCGCAAGACGAAAAACAGCCTTTCCATCGAAGAGGAAAACTTCCTGATTAAAACGCTGGAAAGCGATCCGCGCTTTGCCAAGGTCAAAAACGACTTCTATGCCATGCTGTTTTTCGGCCTGCGGCCCTGCGAGCTGGCGGACATACGCATTGAAGGCAACTTTCTCATCGCCCGCAACCGCAAACGCAAACACGGGAAAGTGGAATATAAGAAAATCCCCTTTTCCGAACGGGCAAAGAAGTACCTTGACCGGAACGCGAAGTTCGGCTGCATGTCCCCGCACTCGCTGAACGAGTCTTTCCGGAAGATCTTCCCCGACTACACGCAATACTGTCTGCGGCACACCTTTGCTACCCGCTGCCAGATGTTCGTGCGGCAGGAGATCGTCAATATCTGGCTGGGCGACGCTCCGGACAAGCTCATCGGCAAGCACTACACGCATTTCCCGGACGATTTTATGCTGGCGGAGATGGAAAAAGTGCGCTATTGAGGCGAAATTCTTACCCCAATTTTACCCCAAAACCGAAGTTTTTTCCCGAATACCCCAAAAAAAAGAGGCAAAAAAAGCCCTAAAAAGCACGAAAAAAGCCTTGATTTGGGTAAAAATCAAGGCTTTTTGGCTGCCT
>CAZJKS010000154.1:0-2002 GCA_964546695.1 uncultured Muribaculaceae bacterium
TTAGTTATATTTCTATATCAAAATTATCATGATCTTTGTTTTTGTCATATTCTTTGCTCTAGTTATAATCTTCTTTTATGTCAGCAATTGTCTTATCACTAAATATTCCATGTTCGTATAAGTCCTTTGAAAATTCCCAGTAATTTTCACGCTCTTTGTCTTTTCCAAATACTTTATGTTTGATAAAGTCGATTAATCTATCAAATAAATCTTTAAAATAATTTACTAATTCTTCAAGATGTTTATTATCTTTTTTCAATTCTTTAATTTCCTTATTTTTATTATCTATGTTTTAAGATAGAGTATCTACTTTAAGAGATAATGCCTCATTGTTTTCAGTTAGTATTTTAATTTTTTCTCTATTTTCCTCTAATTCAGTATCAACATTATTCAGAGTTACTGATAGTTTTTCAGTTCGTTTGAAATCAGTGTTTGTTTGTTGGGCTTTATCAATATAGTCTAAAATTTTATTTTTATCGTTTTCGGAAATAGTATAAGTATTTTTAACTATTAGTGCTTTTTTAAGGTTATTGACTGTATCCTTAATATCAGCAGTACTTTTATCAAGTTCACTAGATTTTTTACTAGCTATTTCCAATGCTTTTTAATCTTTTTCCATTTGTTCTTTCATAGCTTGATAATTTCCCATGTCTTTGACATTTATATCTTTGTTTCTGCCTTTTTCTTTCTTCTTCAAAATGTCATTTAAGCTATATTCTTTATTGAAACTAGCAATACATAAAGTTCTCCTTTACCAACTTGTTTTTTCATACCATTTTTATTTTTATATTTTATGGGTACACTAACAATGTGAAGATGTGGGCTAGTTTCATCTATTCTTCTTATACTACCATTTATAAATGTTGGAGTAGTATTACAAAAATCACAGATAATTTCTAATCTTTTCTTTAAAGACTCCTCCATATCAATTTCTTGTTTGATTACATTAATCATAAACACCAACCTTTCTTCTGGGTTGATTTTTTCATATAAACGAAAAAATCAATCATTTCTGATTGATTCCTATATCAAAAGTTCGTGTTTTTCGAACAGATTTCCCAATGGTGGAGATGAGGAGAATTGAACTCCTGTCCAAAAATAAAGCTACATAAACTTCTACAAGTTTAGATGATTAATTAATTTCAAACTATTTTTTAGTAACCATCAACTAATAAAATAGTCCTAGTCTAAAAGATTCCATCATAGTCTAGACAAACTATAACTATATCCTGCTAAAATAAACCATCTTAACTTAACACAGGAAATTAAGTAAAGACAGTGCATTGCCTCTAACTAGGCGAAAGCTAACTCAGTATTTTTATTAAATAAGTTAGCTAATGCTGTTTTAATACTGTTTCCAGTTATATTTAATTTAGTTTGTAACGTAAACAACTCGACTTGCCATTTATGCTCTATTATTCCTGTCGAAACCAAAGCATCCCCAAATACAATTATATTATAACAATAATGTATCAAAAAAGCAAGTGGTAATAATTTACTTATACTTGTGAAGTCTAGCTGTTTCTCTTTTCAAATCTCTTTCTTTAATACTTTCTCTTTTATCATAATTTTTCTTACCCTTACAAAGGCCAAGTTCTATTTTTGCTTTACCACGTACAAAATAAAGTTTTAAAGGAATAAGAGTATATCCTTCTAGTTTTAGCTTGTTATCTAACTTTTTAATCTCACTTTTATGAAGTAATAATTTTCTACTGCGTTTTTCTTCATGATTAAAGATATTTCCCTCTTTATAATGAGCTATAAACATATTAACAAGAAAAACTTCACTATTTCTAATAATAGCATAACTATCATTAATAGAAGCTTTACCACCTCTTATAGATTTAATTTCTGTTCCTTTTAAAACAATACCAGCTTCATATGTATCTTCTATAAAATAATCAAATCTTGCACGTCTATTAATAATCTCCATAATATCACTCCAAACTAGGCATTTCTATACTACTATCAAGGGATAATACTATACTTTTATATGTTTCAT
>CAZJKS010000155.1:0-1970 GCA_964546695.1 uncultured Muribaculaceae bacterium
GTTAGTATTTAAAAGTGCTTTTAATGATATGTATGTTAAAGATATATCTAATAAATTAAGGAGTTCTTTATATACTAAAAAAAGAAATGGTCAGTTTGTTGGAGCCTATGCTCCTTATGGCTATAAGAAAAGCGTTGATGATAAACATAAGTTAGTAATCGATGAAGAAGCTGCTAAAGTTGTTAGAAGAATATTTAATATGTTCGCAAATGGTTTTTCACTTGGAACAATATGTGATACTTTAACAAATGAGAAAATTCCAACTCCTAGTCAACATAAAAATATGAAGATAGGCCAAAACAATTATCATTATGGAGTTTGGGCAACGAGAACAGTAAGAGATATACTTTGCTGTCCAACTTATATTGGGAATCTTACTCAGTGCAAACAAAAGAAAATTAATTATAAGTCTAAAAAACGCATTCATACAAGAGAAGATAGTTGGATTGTATGTGAGAATGCTGTATCAGCTATTGTAGATAAGGGGCTTTTTGAATTAGTGCAGAATATGTTTAAAAGCAATAAAAATCGTTTTAAAGGAGATGGCATTACTAATAGTTTGCTTTTAAGAGGACTTATTTTTTGTAAAGAGTGTGGTCATACTTTTGGTTTTAGAGCTCAAAACCGTGTAACTAAAAAATATGGAGAGGTTACTAGAATATATGGTAATTGTAATTACTGGGCTAAAAGAAAACATCAAGGAGTATGTACTCCTCATAGTGTTAAGTATTTTGAAATTGAAGAAATTGTTTTAAAAGAATTAAGGCGAATGTGCAAGAAATATATTAATACTAATATGTTAGAGAATGCTTTAAAAAATTCTGATAAATTAAAAAATAAGAAAAACAAAATACTTTATGAAATTAATAAGTTAGATAACGAGATAGAAAATTTAAAACGAAAAATTGATGTTTGCTATAATGATAAGTTAGATGGTAATATAACTTTAGAGATGTATAAAAGGACATATAATAATTTTACTCTTGATATAAAGAATAAGGAAAAGGAAATTAAACTTTATAAAGAGCAGTTAAAAAATCTCGAAAATACAAATGTTACAGATGATAAATACTACGCACAAAAAATAGAGGAGTTTTTAAAACTTGAAAAACCTACTAGGGCTCTCATTACTACACTTATTGATAGAATCGAAATTGATGAAGATAAAAATATCGATATTTATTATAAGTTTAGGCTAGTATAATATATAAGGATGTGAGATAAATGGACGTACAAAAAATCAAACACGAATTAATCAAACAAAAAGAATCAAAATTTAAAGGAAATATTTATCATTTTTCACAAGTTAATTTCTCTTATAATTCTAACAAGATAGAGGGAAGTAGATTAACTAGTGATCAAACTGAAGCAATATTTGATACTTCTAGTTTTATTCCTAAAAGTGATGATGTGATTAAGTTAGATGACCTAACTGAAGCTAAAAATCATTTTAAGTTATTTGATTATATGTTAGATAGTGTAGATAAACCTCTTTCAAAAGAAATGATGATAGAGATGAATAAGATTTTAAAGAGAAACACAAGTGATGAAGATGATCCTAGATATAATGTTGGGGGCTTTAAAGTAGTTCCTAATATAATAGGAATAGTAAACGTCATTAAAACAAGTGAGCCTAAAGATGTGGAAAAAGATATTGATGAGTTACTTAACGATTATTTAAAATTAAAGAAAGTAACACTTGAAGATATAATAGATTTTCATGTTAGGTTTGAAAGAATCCATCCTTTCGGAGATGGCAACGGTCGTGTTGGTAGAATGATAATGTTTAAAGAGTGTTTGAAAAATAATATTATGCCATTTATTATATTAGATAAAGATAGACCTTATTATATGAGAGGTTTAAAAGAATATGATAATGATAAACAATATTTAATTGATACAATCAAGTATTCACAAGATGTATATGAAGATGTATGTAATCAGTTATTAGATTTTGAAATTAAAGAGGA
>CAZJKS010000156.1:0-1902 GCA_964546695.1 uncultured Muribaculaceae bacterium
ACAATTTACTTTAATTTATTTAATTTACATGCTATAATTAATAATAATAGTAGAGGTGAAGTCGAGTGGATAGTATTAGTAGTTTGTTTTTTCAAATAGTAAGTCTTTTCTATACAATTTTAATTGCTATTATTTATATCAGTAAGGAAAAATATGATACTATAGAAAATAGAACTTATACTCTGTTAATAATAATGACAATAATTACTTTGATAGTAGA
Organism: uncultured Muribaculaceae bacterium; assembly: GCA_964546695.1. GTDB lineage: Bacteria > Bacillota_I > Bacilli_A > RF39 > UBA660 > Onthousia. Next base: position 221 of record CAZJKS010000156.1, read on the forward strand.
CATGGCTAGTGTAAGTTTAGCCCTTGTTAATCCTGAGAGTATATTTGCAAATCCTCTATGTAAATTGTATTTAGTATGTATTATCGGTTGGCTTATAATTTTTACTTATTATATCGTAGTAATAACATCAAAAAAGAATTCAGGACATATTAAACTAAAAGAAAATAAAAATCTTCCCTACTTTAAAACATTATTGTTCGTATTTTCCTATATGTTTTTAATAGTTAGTATTTTAATATTCGGTCTACCTCTTTATATATATAGTGATTATACTGAAATGTATACATATGGACCAAGTGCTGTTTTTAGTTACACAATTGCTGCTTTTTGTATAATTATATGGTTAGTAGCTTTATTTCATAATATTAAAAAGATAAAAAATAAAAAATATATACCTGCTTTTGCTTTTATTATCATAGGTGGAATAGCGGCTTTTATTCAATTTACATACCCAGAAATGCTAGTAGTAACATCTGCTGCTGCTTTTATAACAGTACTTACTTATTTCACGATTGAAAACCCTGATGTAAAAATGATTGAAGAGTTGAATATTGCTAGAGTTCAAGCTGAAAAAGCAAACAATGCTAAGACAGACTTTTTATCTAATATGTCTCATGAGATTAGAACTCCTCTTAATGCTATCGCTGGTTTTTCCCAATCATTAAAAGAAGAGCCTAATCTACCAGAACGTGTAAAAGAAGATGTGAATGATATTTTAATGGCTAGTGAAAGTTTATTAGAAATTGTTAATGGCGTTTTAGATATCTCAAAGATAGAATCTAACAAATTAGAGATAATCAATAGTAACTATTCTCCATCTAAAATGTTTAAAGACTTAATTACTTTAACTAAATCTCGAATAGGGGAAAAACCCATAGAGTTAATTACTGAAATAGATGCGACTATTCCTAAAGTATTATATGGTGATTATACACGTGTTAAACAAATCATTTTAAATATACTAACTAATGCTGCTAAATACACTAAAGAAGGACACATAATCTTTAAAGTTAACTCTATAGTAAAGAATAATACTTGTAGACTTATTATATCAGTAGAAGATACTGGTATTGGTATTAAACGTGATAAAATAGATAAACTGTTTGATAAATTTGAACGTCTTGAAGAAGATAAAAATACAACAATAGAAGGAACTGGTCTAGGTCTTGCTATTACTAAAAAGTTAGTACAACTTATGCATGGTGAGTTAGTTGTACAAAGTATTTATGGTAAAGGTAGTATATTTATCGTTTCTCTAGATCAAGTAATATCTAATGATACTGGAATTGAAGATACAAGTGAATTTAATAAAAAGGAATTATCTAAAGATAAAAGTGTAGTTGGTAAAAGTGTCTTAGTAGTTGATGATAATAAACTTAATATCAAAGTAGCAACTAGACTTTTAGAAGACTATGGAATTAATATTGATTCATGTGATAGTGGATTCATATGTTTAGAAAAAGTTAAATCTACTGAATACGATTTAATCTTCATGGATGATATGATGCCTAATATGAGTGGAACAGAGACTTTTCATAAATTAAAAGAAAATCCTAACTTTACAACACCAGTTGTTGTTTTAACAGCTAATGCTATCGCTGGTATGGAAGAAAAATACTTAAAAGAAGGATTCAATGATTATCTTGCTAAACCCATTGAACGTAAAGCTTTAGATAATGTTA
>CAZJKS010000157.1:0-1897 GCA_964546695.1 uncultured Muribaculaceae bacterium
CTCCGCTTTTGTTTATTTTACAAAGGTTTTAGAACTTTAAAAATATTTTAGGTAATAATTAGGTAATATTTTTCAAAAAAAATAATGGTAAGTTTAATCGCTTACCATTATTTTAGAATCTTTAAATAGACAATTTAGAAAATATACCAAAACTAAGTCAGTATATCCTACAGATATGTCACTTATGAAATGCTTATATTTAGCAACTAAAAATATAACTAAGAAATGGACTCAGTCTTATAGAAACTGGGAACCTATACTATCAGAACTATCTATTATGTTTGATGGTAGATTTAGTTCTTTGAAAATTAAGTTTAGTATGTTATTATTTAAACGACAAACAGTAATTTGGTAGTTTGATATAAGATAATAATTTATCAAAAAGCAAATATTCTTTGCTAAAAAAAGATAAAATGTCAAAACAATTTTATAGATTTTTATGAACCCTTAATATAAGATTTTTATTGAAAGGAGGAAATGTTATGAATCTGGGAAAAAGAATTGTAGCCATACGAAAAGAAAGAAAAATGTCTCAAGAAGATTTTGCTGAACTTTTTAATGTTACTCGACAAACTATATCTAGTTGGGAAAATTCTAAAAGTTACCCAAATATAGAAACACTTGTAAAAATAAGTGATAAATTCAATATTTCATTAGATATTTTATTAAGGGAGGATAAAAGTATGATTGAAACATACAAAAACGACAGTAAGCAAAAGAAAATATTCAGACGAATAAGTATAATATTAACAATTATAATAATTATAATTCAGACTGTTAACAAAATTAGTTTGTCAACAGTCTGAGATCAATTTTTAAAATTGGTCTTATTTTTAACTTGTTACAATTAGTCTGACTCTTAAGAAAAATTAATTATATATCATTCACTAATTGTGATATTCCTTATATCATGTAGAATTTTATTACAAAATAATTTTAAAACTAAAAATATAACAGGAAGATATTACTATTATAAGTAACATTATTATGTTAAATTCAACTAAAAGTTAATAGCCATAAATAAAAAAATATATTATAATTATAAGTAGTAGTGGAGGAATTATAATGAAAAGAATAATTTTATTATTTGGAATATTAATTATTATAGCATTTAGCCTAACAGGTTGTAAGGATAAAGAAATAGAAGAAGATGTTATTACTTTTAAAGAAGAATATGAATCTTTAAATGGAGAAGTAAGTAATAGTGGAAGAGATTATCGAAGTGTATCAATTGATGAAGATAATCCGTATATATATATAACAGCAGAAGAATTAATAGAGAAAATGGATAATGGGGAATCGTTTTATGTATATTTTGGCTCATCTATGTGTCCATGGTGTCGTTCTGTTATAGAAACAGCAACAGAAGTAGCTAACTCTAATAGTATTTCTGAGATTTATTATGTAGATATATGGGATGATGATGGTAATGAAATTCTTAGGGATAAATATATAATAAATGATAATAATGAATTAGAACAAACTATAGAAGGAACATCTACATATTATGAAATATTAGAAAGATTTAATGACTTTCTAGATGATTATACTTTAACTGATGATGATGGAAAAGAAGTTAATGTAGGTGAAAAAAGATTATATGCTCCTACATTTGTCTTTATAGAAAATGGGGAAGTAAGTCGTTTAGTTACAGGAATACCTGATAGTTTAAATAGTCCTTATGATGAATTAACTGAAGAAATAAAAAATGATCAAGAAGAAATATTTGAAGAGTTTTTCTCTAATTTATGTACAAATGAACTATGTTAAGTATATATTAGTAAAAATATCTAGACTTTATTAAATATTTATAGTATATTATATGTACATAAGTGATTATGTTATGCAAACTCTTGCATATAATATTAAAAAAGCAGGTGAAGCCAGCCTTAAATGG
>CAZJKS010000158.1:0-1880 GCA_964546695.1 uncultured Muribaculaceae bacterium
AGTGAAAATCCTTATGAAGTTTCAACTGAAGAAGAGTTGTATGGGTAATGATAAAGGGCAAAATGTATTGCTCTTTTAATTATGCATATAGTAAAAAAATAATAATTGCAAAAGATAAGGTTTTCGTGATAATATAGAGTAAAGAAAATAGGAAGAAGGTAGTGTGTATGAAAAACATTAGTATAAAATATGCTACATGGGGGGGGGCAGATTAATAGTCATATAAGTAATATAATTACTTTCTTTTGTTGTGTCTTAAAGGAATAGAACAGGTGTATTCTATTCTTTTTTGGTGTCAAAAATATTGATATTTAATTTTGTTATATTATTTTCTATATAAAATAAATAGGTAGGTGTTTAAAGGTGAAAAAGCTAGTAAGTATAGTAGGAGTAATAAGTATTATCTTAGTAATGGTATTAATACCAGTAAAAAGAACAAGTATAGTAAATTATAAAGAGTATAAGGCAGGTACTACAACTAATTTAGTTTTAAACAAGATATTAAGTGATAATGAGTTAAAAACAGAAGTAACTCATATGTTTAATTATGCTAGCAATGGTAATTATTATGATATTAATTCTTATGAAGAATTAAATGATTCAAATTATGTAACAGAAGGATTATATAGTAGTGAAGATGAAGATGGAATAAGTTATTATTATAGAGGAAATGTAGATAATAACATTGTACAATTTGGAGAATATGAAGAAGATTATTATGTGTATGTAAATAATGATTATTATAATAGATACTACTATCAAAGTGAAGAAAGTTGTATAGAAGCAGGTAATAGTAATTGTGAACCATTAAAGTTAGCATCAGCTGGAGATAAAATGTACTGGAAGATAGTAAGAGTAAATGGAGATGGAAGTTTAAGATTAATCTATAATGGTTTAAGTCCTACAGTAAGTAATATAGATATTACAAGTTCCTTTTTAGTAGGTTATGCACCATATAATTTAGATGGTAATGATTCAAAATATACAGGATATACCTATGATAACGGAACAGATTCCTTTATAAAGAAGGAAGTAGATACTTGGTACAACAATACCTTAGGAAGTAGTAGTTATGATAATTTAGTAATATTAGGAAGATTTTGCAGTGATAGTAGTGGGTATAATTATGATGGTTATGGTTCTTCCGCAAGTTCTGATAGATTAGGACAAGCATACTTCAGTTTTGCTAAAGACAATAGTCCAACCTTGATATGTCCTGATACAAGTGAAAGTTATGGTGGAAGTTATAATTTAAAAGCAGGCTTAATAACAGCAGATGAATTAGTCTTTGCTGGAGAGTCATTAAATGTTACTGGGAATAGTTATTTAAATCCAACAGTTAGTGGAATGGCTGCGGTTTCTTCATATACTTTTTGGTGGAGCATGACCCCAAGTTACTATAACTATTTTTCAAATGTATTTGTTCAAAATTATGATTGGTCCTCTTTATTTGAGTCAGAGGTTTATCTAGAATCTGGTGTACGTCCAGTAATCAATATATCAACTGATAATATGACCTTAACAGGAGATGGAACAATAGATAATCCTTATATGTTAGAAAAAGAAGATTGTAATAATTATCAAGGAACTATAACTATAGGATTAAATGATAGTAGTAGTATAGAAAATGCTTTTGATAATATAGAAATACCAAGTAATATAACATGGACTAGTAATAATGCTAATATAAGTATTATAAAAAATAAAGAAGTATTAGGTCTTAGTGAAGGAACAACAACTATAACAGGTATAAGTAATGATAGTTGTGATACCTATGAAATAGAAGTAACTGTAATAAGTAATCCTGTAACTATGAGTAATATTTATATACTAGGAGGAATTCTTTTGATATTAATACTTAGTACTGCCATTTATTTATA
>CAZJKS010000159.1:0-1844 GCA_964546695.1 uncultured Muribaculaceae bacterium
TAATGAAAAAGTATGGAGTAAATTTTTTAAAGCATTTAAAAGTAAAGATGTATAGTATTTACCTTGCAATTTTCCTATTTATGGTGTAATGTATATGGAACAAGCGAGGTGTATTAATGAGAAAATATCCAATTAAGCTATTAAAGAAAGATTTTGTAGTTTTAGAAACTAATTATAATGCTAAAGGTATAAGAAAAAAAGATTTAGTAATTGATCGGAATGGAGATTATGCTTTTTTTAAATATCAAGGAAAAGGTTATAATGTTAGTGAGTCTTGTTCTGAAAAATTATGTTATGAAATTGCTAGAGTTCTTGGATATGATTGTGCAAGAATTGAACTTGCTAAAGATGAAAGTGGTAATTTAGGAGTCTTAAATTATTTATTTGTTAGACCTAATAGTGTTGAACATATTGATGCAGTTGCTTATTTAAATATTCACGATAAAGATAGATCAAAATTTTATACTATTTCTAATATAAAAACTATACTTGATAATTTGGATAAAGATTTATTTAATGATTTTTTAAAAATAATGCTATTTGATGCTTTAGTAGGAGAACAAGATCGACATGAAGAGAATTGGGGTATAACCAAAATAAATGGTAAGTATATGATTTCGCCTCTTTATGATAATGGTTGTAGTTTACTAAAAGAGTTTAAGGAAGAAAAATTTGCAGAGAAATATTATAGTGGCAAAAAAAGTTTTGATGCATATATTAGACGAAGTAAAGTAATAATATATAAAGAAGATAATAGTAATTCATATAAACATTTTGAACTGATAAAATATTTGAATAAGAGTTATCATGATATTTTTAAGCATGAAATAAATAATTTGCAAAAATTAACAAATAAAACTATACTAAATATAGTTAATAAGATACCTGATGATTTATTAATTCGTAAGCATAAAGAAAAAATAATTGAATATTTGGAAAAAAGACGGGATATACTTATAAATATAATCAGAGGTGGTAAAGATGAATAATGAAATGTGGTTAATTTGGAAACATCCTAGTACTAGACGAAGATATAAAATCGGAATTTTAACATATGATAATGGTAAGTATGTTTTCAAATATGTCAATCCAGAGTTAAATGATGCTAGAGAAGCTGGGTTTGATTTTTTTCCAGGATTTGAAGATATTAATGATGTATATATTAGTGAAGAGCTATTTGCAAATATTGAAACTAGATTACCAAATCCGGCTAGACCAGATTATTTAGAAATTTTAAATGCCTATGGATTAGAGAATGATTCTACTAAACTAGAAATATTAAAAGCTACTAAGGGTAGATTAATTACAGATAATTATGAATTTGTTCCAGCTTTTGATAAAGCTAAAGTACAATTTGATGTCGCTGGTACTAGACATTGTTCTGATATAAAAAAATGTTTAAAGTTGATAAATATAAATGATAAATTATTATTAGAATTAGAGCCTAATAATTTATACGATACAAATGCTATTAAAGTTATTTTTATTAAGAATAATAAATATTATCATTTAGGATATGTTCCAAGATATTATTCGAAAGAACTAACTAAATTGTTAAAAAATAATGTTGAGTATTCAGCTATGGTTCAAAGTTTGAATTTTGAAAGTAAAATTAATGATGAGGATATTAGTGTAGTTGTAAAATTGATTTTTAATAATAATACAAAGTGATTTGTACTTTAAAAAAATGGCTCTACATTCTTTTGTATTTGAATCTTGATTTATGCTTTAGGAATATCTTTTCTATTATTTTATCTATCAAAAAAGTACTGAGTAAATTTTTTAAAGTATTTAAAAGTAAAGATGTATAGACTCTTCCAAAACAATTTAGCTATGTGATTTAT
>CAZJKS010000160.1:0-1816 GCA_964546695.1 uncultured Muribaculaceae bacterium
CGCTAAACATATCCAGCGTCATTCCGTTTTCTCCTTTGGCGGCTTCTCCGCCTCCGCGACATAGTCATACACGCGCTGCAGTGCGGAAAGCTCCCCCCGCAATGCCGCGTCCTCCATCTTCTTCACGCCAGGCTCGTTAATCTTGCGCAGGGTCTCCGTAAACCACCCGCGCAGGGTGTCCTGCAGCCCCTTGCCAAGCCGCTCCTCGCGTTCCGCCCGCTCTTGCGCGGCTATCGAGCGCAATTCAGACCAGCACCCGGCCTCGCCCGTGCTGCCGTCAAACACCTTTAGCCCGCGCTTTTCCGCAAGCCTAAGCTCCGCCTTCACTCCCGCGGAGCCGCCCCAGTTCGGCAGGAGAAAGACCGCCTCGCACCTTTCGAGCATCGCGCGGCTGACCGCGACGTAGTCCTCGCGCCCGAAGTCGGGGTAGGCATAAAGCCACGCGGGGTTCATCACGCTGAAGCCGAGCTCAGCGAGCCGCCACTCCGCGCCCATGAATTGCTGGCGGTAGTTGGGATAGCCCGTGATTTTGCCCGCTATGTAGATTTTCACTTTATCGCCTCTCCCATTTATGCCGAGTTGCCCGCGGCGGGTCGTAGTTGTAGTCAATCAGCTCGTAATCCCAGCCGCTTAAAAAGCCAAAAACGCTCGTGTTGTCTCGCCGCACTATAGGCCTGAGCGTCATCGGCTCTTCGCTTAATCTCTGCTTCCTGCCCTTGCCGCGCTTTTTCTTTTTCACGCCAAAGCCTCCTCAATCTCCACAATCGCCTTGAAAAGCGGGTGCGCCTGCTGCGGCACTACCGCGTTCCCCAAGGCCTTTATGCGCAGCTTGCGCCTTTTGGTATCCCCTCTTTCCAGGCGGGGCAGCTCCCACGGATACTGCGGCGCTACCGCTTCCCCGTGCCTTATTTGCCAAATGTCCTCCCTGATGCTCCTGTGCATCTTGGAAGTGCGCGAGCCCGTGCAGTCAGACGCGATCGGAGTGGCGAAAAGCCGCGCCTCCTGAAGGACATCTGAGCACGTTGACCTGAACCCGCTCCCGTCGAGCCTCTTCCAGTCCGATGACATGGGAGTTGTCCAATTTTTCCCTCCTGCCATCGGCGCGGGAAAGCCCGCCCAGCCGCGCGGATTGTCGCAGTCCAAGTCCGTCCAGCCTTCGGGGAAGCCCATCATCTGCTCAAGCCAGCCCGCCCCAAGCGAGCCCGCGGGGTCGGTGTCCCGCCACCTGTCGGCGCGAGGCGGCTCGGCGCGGGGCATTCCCTCCCGCTCCTGTTCCGCCTTCTCCCTCCAATCGGGCAAGCGCAAAAGCCGCCCGTATAGATCGTTCCTCATTCCCACAACGAATAGACGCTCTCTTTGGTGCGGCGCGCCAAGCGCAGAAGCAGGAATGACGAGCGCCCTGACGGAGTATCCCGCATCTTCCAGTCCAGCTCTGACGGTATCGAGGGCGAGGCTAGTCGCTCCACGCACGTTTTCAGCCAAAACCCAAGCGGGTCCCGCTCTCCGAACAATCCGCAGCATCTCGAACCAGAGCCCCGACCGCTCGCCGCCGAGCCCCTTTCTTCCCCCGTCGCGGTTCGCTCCCGCGAGGGACAAGTCCTGGCAGGGGAATCCTCCAAAAACAGCGTCAACTGCTCCCCGCTCATCGCCTTCAACCTCCTTCACGTCTTGCGCTACGGGAATGCCCGCAAAGCGCTTTTGCAGCACGGCGCGGCAAAACGGGTCTCGCTCGCACATCGCTACAACCTCAATCCCGCAGGCCATCGCCGCCAAATCGAGACCGCCCACTCCCGTGAAAAGCGACAGCGCCCTCATG
>CAZJKS010000161.1:0-1808 GCA_964546695.1 uncultured Muribaculaceae bacterium
TCTATCCTCCTAAATTATAAAAATCTTTCTTATAGATAGTAATAGTAACTTTAGTATATTTATCTATCTTAGAATCAATCTCTATTTTATGTCCTAATTTCTCACATAACTTTCTACACAAGTAAAGTCCCATACCTGTAGATTTAGAACTAGTACTTCTTCCATTGTTACCTGTAAAAGTCTTATTAAATACTCTAGGTAGATCACTTTTACTGATGCCTTTACCATTATCATAAATAGTAATGGTAACATAATCTTTATAGTCTTTACCAGTTATTTCAATAAGAGCATCTTTTTCTTTTTTATATTTAATACTATTACTAATAATCTGATTAATAATAAACTCTAACCATTTAGAATCTGTTAGGACTTTTAAATTACAATTATCTACTTTAAAGTCTATCTCTAAAGCTAGGAGACTATCTTTATTTCTTAAAGCCACATTTTTAATAATAGTATCTAAATCCCATTCTTTAATTAAATAATCATTATTAGCATTTTCACATCTTACATAATATAAAATTTGTTCTACATAATCTTCTAATTCTTTTAATGCTCTTAAAGTCTTTTTATCTTCTCTATTCATTAAAGTAAGACTTGCAAGAGGAAGTTTTACTTCATGTATCCATAATTCTATATATTCTTTAAACTCGTCTTGTTTAGTTTTTAAATTACTAATCAAATCATGTTCATTCTTATTAACTTCATCTAAAACATCATAAAGTATCTTACCTTCTAAAAAGTTAGGTTCAAGCATCATTTCTATTAAAAGATATTTTTTATCTAAAGAGTTTAATTTAGCTACTAACTCGTTATAAAATTTTCTTTTTCTAAAATAATCATAAAATAAAATTAAAGAAAAGATAAAAGTAGTAAAAATAGTTATAAAGATGATAACACTACTAGTTAGTTTTAAAGCGATTAAGAATAAAATTAATATAAATATATAAATAAAAAAGATTAAAAAAGCATAAAGTTTATCTTTTAAATAAGTGCTTAATTTCATTTTAATAAATACCCTTCTTTCTTTCTTGTAACAATAACGTCATTATAACCCATATCAGAAAGTTTTGCTCTTAATCTACTAATATTAACTGTCAAAGCATTATCATTTATATAAAGATCACTATTCCATAAATAACTCATTAAATCATCACGGTTTACAATATTTCCTCTATTATTTAAAAGATAAGTAAAGATTAACATTTCATTTTTAGTTAAGTAAAACTCTTCTTTATCTTTAACAATAATTCCTTTATTAGGATATATCTTTAAATCATCATATTCTAAGTAATCAAAGCTTTTCTTCATTCTTTTAAAGATATTATTAATTCTAAGTAACAGTATTGTAGGGTTATATGGTTTAGTAATGTAATCATCAGCTCCATAACTAATAGATAGTACTTCGTCAATTGTTTTATTACTACTAGTAAGCATAATAACTGGAGTATTTACTTTATCATCACGAAGACTTTTAAGTAATGTCTCTCCATTTAGATAAGGAATATTGATGTCTAAAAGAATTAAATCAGGACTCATTTTAATAATCTCTTCTTTACTGTTTTTAAAGTCTGTCAATACTAATACTTCATATCCAGAATTAGATAATAAATTAGATAGCTCGCTTCTTAAAGTTTCATCATCTTCTACAATTAATATTTTCTCCATAAATTTCACCTATTAATATAGTATCAAAAAAATTAACTTTATGCATTAAATTTATTAATTATTACCTAATATAATGTATATTATTTGTAGAAGAAATGGATATCATACCTGGGCTTAATGCTTGGGCATCCACTTCTTTT
>CAZJKS010000162.1:0-1807 GCA_964546695.1 uncultured Muribaculaceae bacterium
TCATAAGACTTACAATAATCTTCTGCGTCCTTTTGTTTTTCATACTTCTCCCCTGAAGACAAAAGTTGTTTGCTTCACACAACGACTCCCCCAAAAGTGCCTACCCATTAATCTAGAATAATATATTTGATTTTTCAAATTTTTCTTGACACAATATGAAATTTCATTTATTTCTGGATTCAACAAGGGGGAAAGTATGAAGCGCAAAGAGCTTTTACAACTCCTGGCTAAGGCAGGTGCCACTTTCAAAGAAGGTGGCAACCACACAAAAATCTATAAAGATGGCAAGTTTGTAGAGGCTTTGCCAAGGCATTCGGAGGTAAAAGAAGGACTGGCAAAAAAGATCCTAAAAACCTTTACCAGATAACTAGTGGAGGGGGCTGAAAAGCCCCCTTAAGAAAAATATATTGGTGATTTATGAAATACTATCTAATGGCATTTATCCCTGACAAAGTTGGCTATGTTGTATTTAGCCCTGATTTCCAAGAAGCAAATACACAAGGAGATACCATTGATGAAGCAATGGAAATGGCAATTGACGTTTTACGTATTACAGTCGAGGAATACGTAAAAGAGGGAAAGAAAATCCCTGAACCATGCGACGTTGAGACAGCAAAAAATGTAATTAATGGCATGCTAAAAGACATTGATATAAAGGTATACGGAGAAATTTTGTATCAATATATTCCAGTCGCTACGCCAAACTATTCTATTGGGAGCGTATGTGTTAGCATGACAAAGGCGGAACTCGAAGAAATTGATTTCAAAGCAAAATTGTATGGCTTGAAACGGTCCAGACTCCTCGTAGCCGCTGCAAGGGCATATAACCCCAAATCAGTAGTGTGATAAATAACGTGGAGTAAGCTATGGAAAAGGCATTGGCAATTGCAAATTACTTCATTGTTCGTGGCGTCGAATCCGACTGGCCGCCCACGCAAATGAAGCTCCAGAAGTTGGTATATTTTGCCCACGGCTGGCATTTGGGGTTATATGATGAGCCACTAATAGAAGAATTGTTCTATGCATGGAAATATGGCCCTGTTGTTCCTTCGCTTTATTTGATGTTTAGAGATTACGGGGTATCGCCTATCACAAATCCTGGAAGAATTTGTTTGCAGACTATAAATATGGGATACATTGATGTAGCGCCTGAAATTAGTGAGCTTACACGCTTGAAGCCATTTTTAGAGAGAATCCAAGAGGTTTATGGCAAGTGGAATGGTACTCAATTATCAGCTATCACTCATTTGCCTGATACCCCTTGGTCTCAAGTACGAAAAGGGAAACCAGAAGATGCTAGAGACATAGTTATCCCAAATAATTTAATTAGAGACTTCTTCAAGAAAAAGGCGGAAAATGGGGATCAATCAAATTAAAGAAGTCATAAATACTCTTGATGGCACATGTGACAACAAATCTGACGACAAAAGCACAAAAGATATTACAAACGCCCATTATGATAAATTGCTTGCACAAGAAGCAAAAGATCGTGAGCAGGCAAGAAGGTACAGAAAATTTTTTGTTTGGTACGTGAGTATTATTTCAGCCCTTTCTTTTGTTTCACTGATAGCGCTTAGCATATTTCAAGGCTTTAATATAAATAGTTTTAATTTAGATGCGCCGAAGTTTGTTGCTCTTGTGTCTTTTGGTAGTATTCATGTGTTTGGGTTGCTTGCTGTAGTTATAAAATACCTTTTCTCGCCAAGTAAAATGCCAATCCAGATTACAGAAAAACATAACAAATAGCACAATGCCCCGCCCTCCACACGGAAGAGCGGGGCTCTTTGTTTCAACTTTTCGCCGGTTT
>CAZJKS010000163.1:0-1806 GCA_964546695.1 uncultured Muribaculaceae bacterium
CCTTAATTTTAAAGTTAAATTTCAGTTTTGGAGTAAAGTGAAATTTAGTATTAGAAAAGCTTATTATTTTTTTATTTAAACTATTTCTAAAACTAAATTGCAGTGAATAATTTATCTAACTGCAATTTAAGTTTAGAAATCAATTAATATATATTCTAAAATTTAATTTCACTATTTATTTACGTAATAACTGCAATTTAAGTTTAGAAATATACCTCACTACTTTAATTATTTAAGATATTACTATATTCTTTAATAGTAATGCTAAAATTTTAAAAAAAGATAAGGAAATGAGGTAAGAATATGAAATGAAAAATAAGCATCTTTCTGCAACTGATCGTAAAGATATAGAAGCCGGTTTAAACAAAGGCAAAACTTTAACTGAAATAGCAAATAGTATTGATAAATCATATAATACTGTCAAATATGAAATTATAAATCATAGAGAAAAGAAATATCCATCTAATTTCAATGGTAATAGAAATTTATGTATATATTTTAAAGATAAGTCTTGTAAAATAAAAGGTTTATGTAATATTGAACCTTGTGATAATTTATGTAAATCTTGTAAAAGACATTTCTGTAATAATATATGTCTTAACTATAAAGAATATCTATGTGAACGCCTTACTAAAAAGCCATATGTTTGTAATGGTTGTAAAAAAGCCAAAGAATGCTTTAATGTTAAAATGGTTTATTTAGCAAAGCGTGCAAATATAGAATATCATGAGTCCCTTGTTAATTCAAGAAAAGGACATAGATTAACTGAAGAAGAAATTGATTATGCTAATACAGAGATAAAAAAACGAATTAAAAATGGTCAATCTTTAGATTCAATTGTTAAGACTGATGATAACATTAAAAAATGCACATCTTCTTATTATAATTATACAAATGATGGTATTTTCGAATTTAGAAATATTGATTTAGTTAAAAAAGTTAGTTATAAGAAAAGAGATAAAGATAAAAAAGAAAAAGATATGCCTGAGGAAGAAAAAAATAAAATTCAAAAACTTAAGACTAATAGAAACTATGATTGTTTTGTTATCTTTATTAATAAGCATAAAGATTATAAAATTACTGAAATGGATACTGTTATAGGTAAATTAACTGATAAAAAAGTTGTACTAACTTTATTATTTAGAAAATCAAATTTTATGATAGCAATATTACTAGATAATAAAACAGCAGCCAAAGTAAATAAAGAACTAAATTTATTAAAGAAAAAATTAACTACGGAATTATTTATACTTTTATTTAGAATCATGTTAACTGATAATGGTGTAGAATTTACAATGATAGAAGAAATAGAGGCTTTAGAGGGTGATAATCAAATAAATTTATTTTTCTGTGATCCTGGCAAATCGAATCAAAAAGGAAAGATAGAAAAAAATCACGTAGAACTTAGAAAAATATTACCTAAAGGGACTAGTTTTAATAATTTAACTCAAAAGGACATTAATTTAGTTATGTCACACGTTAATAGTTACCCAAGAAGATTATTAAATTACAAAAGTCCATATGAAGCCTTAGTAGAAGAAATTGGCAAGGAAAAAGTAGATTTTATTATGAATGTTTTAGGTTATAAAGTTATTAATTCTAAGGACATTATTTTGTCCCCAAAATTATTAAAAAAATAAGCATTTTTAACAATTAAAATTAGCATTACAAAAACTGAAATTTAATTTTAGAAAACAAAAAAAACTAGATTTCATTTTAAGAATTCTAGCACTTAAAATTATCTAGTTTTTTCTATTTTCTTTAATTACAATACTTTTTCACTGAAATTTAGTTTTGTAATCAACT
>CAZJKS010000164.1:0-1793 GCA_964546695.1 uncultured Muribaculaceae bacterium
AAAAAGAGCAATTTATGAATAATTACTCTTTACTTTTGCGTGTTATAGTTTGAACAGTTACTCAACTATTAGGTATTTGTAAGATTTGTCCTATAGAAAGTAAGTTACTAGTTAAGTTATTTAAACTTTTGATAGCATCAACAGTAGTATTATAACGATTTGCTATACTCCATAAACTATCACCACTTACTACTGTATAAGTTATTGAGCTACCAGTTGATGTTCCATTAGTTGGAATGATAAGGACTTGCCCTATTGATAATAAATTAGATGTTAAGTTATTAGCAGTTTTTAAGTCTTGAACAGTTACTCCATAACGGTTTGCTATACTCCATAAACTATCGCCACTTACCACTGTATAAGTTATTGTGTTATCAGTTTCTGTTTCATCATCTGTACTAAGTCCTGGAATTATTAAGATTTGTCCTATACTTAAAGTATTACTACTTAGATTATTGGCATCTATTATATCTGCTACGGTTGTGCCAAACTTATTTGCTATACTCCATAAACTATCGCCACTTACCACTGTATAAGTTATTGTGTTATCAGTTTCTGTTTCATCATCTGTACTAAGTCCTGGAATTATTAAGATTTGTCCTATACTTAAAGTATTACTACTTAGATTATTGGCATCTATTATATCTGCTACGGTTGTGCCAAACTTATTTGCTATACTCCATAAACTATCGCCTTTTACCACTGTATAGGTAGTAGATGTAGTAGTATCATTACTGTTAGAATTAGAACTTGGTATTATTAAAACTTGCCCTATGCTTAAAGTATCACTTGTTAAATTATTAGCATTTCTAAGTTCATTTACACTTATTCCATATTGACTTGCTATGCTCCATAAAGTATCACCACTTTTAACAGTGTAAGTTGTACTACTGCTTTCATCATTAGAATCATTATTTGGTATTTTAAGAATCTGTCCAATGCTTAAAGTATTACTAGTTAGATTGTTAGCATCTTTTAACTCTTGAACAGTAACACCAAACTTATTTGCAATACTATAAAGAGTATCTCCACTAACTACAGTATAATAACTATTACTGCTTCCTTCTGGTGGTGTATAAGAAACACCAGCATACTCTGCAATTGCTCTTACAACAGCCTCGACATAGTCAAGTAAGTTATTTTGTAATTTTTCTCTATCATTTTCATTATCAATAAAGCCATATTCAACTAATAGTGATTGCATAGGAGTCGTTTCTCTTATTATATAATAATAATCTTTTGATGGATCTTCAGGTAGTCTTCTTTGATAGTATTTACGCATAATTTGTCCTTCATTACCAATTTCTTCTAAGATGGATTGAGCTAAAGTAGAATTGTTACGTAAAGCATAAATAACCTCAGCACCTTCTCCACCTCCAGCATTTATATGATTAGAAATAAGTATAGCATTGCTACTACCCCCAAAAGCTTCATTAGCACGTTCAAGTCTATCAGTTCTACTTAAATCTTCATCATAATCTCTAGTTAAGATAGCAGGTATACCAAGTTCTTGGAGTCTATCATACATATATTATAGTGAAGCCTCTAAAGTAAAGTCTTTCTCTTGTAGACCAGAAGAAACAGCCCCTGGATCCGTTCCCCCATGACCAGCATCTACAATCACACCTGTTATAGCACGTTCATTCATAATATTCACCTCTACATTAAAATATGTAAAAAGCCCTATTTTGCTACTATTTATAAATACTAAGATTAATAAAACTAACTATATTTTAAAAAAATTAACAAAGAAAAATAGCTTTTATAAAAGTCAATATAAAATGCACAAAAAT
>CAZJKS010000165.1:0-1773 GCA_964546695.1 uncultured Muribaculaceae bacterium
AATTAGAAATATTTGGTAATGTATTAGCTTTTGTATCAAAGCATAAGTGATTGCATTTATTAGAGGGAGGTTAATTGATGGGCAAAAGAGTTAGTATAAGAGGAATTATTATTGAAGGTAATGAAGTATATACTGTTTTTAGAAGGAAATTTAATAATGATGAATCTGTTAAAGAGTATTATGTTATACCTGGTGGTGGAGTAGAAAGTAATGAAACTATACAAGAAACATTAAAGCGAGAATTAAAGGAAGAACTATCAATAGATGTTGAGATTATTGGGTATTTAGGGGTTGATGAAAGTCATGATTCTATCGCTCATTTTTTTAAATGTAGAATATGTAATGGTATTCCTATACTTGGAGGAGAAGAATTAAAAAGGTGTTCTAATAAGAACTATTATGAAATAAAAAAAGTTAACATTAACTGTTTAGATAGCATTGATATATTAGCGAAAGATATGATAATGAAGGCTTATAATAATGAGTTTATAGAATTGTAATTAAAAAATAATTTTTTGGTAACGTTTAATGTACTAAGTAATTTAATAATATATAATTGAGATACGAAGGAGTAATAGCATGAATGTTTTTAATTTAGAAAAAGGTGATAAAGTAGCGATTGTTTCTTTATCTAGTGGTATTTTAGGTGAAGAGTTTGCAGAGCATGAACTACAACTTGGAATAAAAAGATTAAAGGAATTTGGTCTTATACCTGTTGTAATGAATAATTCTTTAAAGGGCATTGATTACTTAAAAATGCATCCAGAAGCAAGGGCTGAAGATTTAAAGCAAGCTTTTATGGACTACGATGTTAAAATGATTATTACTGCTATTGGTGGTGATGATACTTATAAAACTATTCCTTATTTACTGGATGATAAAGAATTTAGAAATGCTGTTAAAGAGAATCCTAAAATTTTTACAGGTTTTTCTGATACAACAAATAACCATTTTATGTTTCATAAACTTGGGTTATCCACATTTTATGGTCCGTGCTTTTTAGTAGATTTAGCAGAACTTGATAAAGAAATGTTACCATATACAAAAAACTACTTTGAAAAGTATTTTTCAGATAATGAAATAATAGAAATAAAATCAAGTGATGTATGGTATGAAGATAGAAAAAGTTATGATGTATCACAAATTGGAAAGCCACGAATTATTCATAAGGAAACTCATGGATTTGAAACTATTAAAGGCAGTGGTATAGTTACAGGTAAATTGTTTGGTGGATGTATTGATAGTATTTATGATATGTTTGTTGGAGAACGTTATGGTGATGAAAATGTTGTTTTTGAAAAATATGATTTACTTCCTACCTTAGATGAATGGAAAGAAAAGATTTTGTTTTTAGAAACTTCTGAGGAAAAGCCCACTCCTTTAAAACTTAAGGAAATTTTATTAGAATTTAAAAGAAGAGATATTCTTAATAACGTTAAAGGAATAATTGTGGGTAAACCTATTGATGAAGTATATTACGAAGAATATAAGGAAATTTATCTTGAAGTAATGAAAGACTGCAATACCCCTATAATGTATAATATAAATTTTGGGCATGCATCACCTAGGTGTTTTTTACAATATGATGCTGAAGCAACTATTGATTATGATAAGAGAACTATTTTTATTAAATCTAAAAAACTAACTTTGTAATAGTGTTACTTTAAAATTAGTAGCAAAATAGGGCTTTTTACATATTTTAATGTAGAGGTGAATACTATGAATGAACGTGCTATAACAGGTGTGATTGTAGATGCTGGTCATGGGGGAACG
>CAZJKS010000166.1:0-1769 GCA_964546695.1 uncultured Muribaculaceae bacterium
ACAGTCATCGGAATGTGGTTTGCGACACCATCCTCGAAGCAAATACGCTTCATGATGCAATATGCTTCCATCGTGCGGGACTCATCAGGCTCCATCTTTGCTCACCACCTTTGCACCGCAGTCAGGACAAAACTTGAGCTTTACCGCATGTGCAAAATGGAACTTCTCCCCACAACTAGAGCATTCGTAGCTGTAAAACCCATACGTGGGAAATTTCCAGATCATATGACATGTGCGCTCTGGCTCTGGTTCGATGAGGTCTGCCAGGCGATTGGTCATCTCTTGGCCAGTCACTTCCATGCCGCCGCAAACAATAAGCGTAAGCGTGCATAGCATGAGGACAGCGTTACTATCAGTATCTAAGGTCTCTAAGGCTTCCAGCATCTCAAACTCAAAATTGCGAAGTCTTCTAACTGCCTCACGGCGTTCTTCGTTAGTCGTCATCTTCTCGCGCCTCCTCTTCCTTCACCATCTTGTGGGTGAAATAGATCGCATCAGCCAAAAGCCCTTGCGCTTCGTATAAGTCGCACAAGGCAGCACCGAGAAAGCCTTCTTTGAGCATCTTGTTCGCGCACTCTGTCCGAAAGATTGCGTCGCTCATGCACCAGTGGGCTTTTTCGGCAAGGCTAAACTGCTTCATCTAAGCCCCTACTAACTGCATCCCGGCATTCCAGCCGAAGCTCACGGCTCCGACAAGCACGCTGATCACTACCGCCACAAGCGCAAGGCAAAGAGCCAAAATGAGCGCCCCTGCTGCGCAACTCAAAAACTTCTTCATGCTTCGTCCTTCCTAAATTGCCGAATATCTCGGATCGCGCTCAGAGGGAGGCATCACCTCATAGGCTTTGACGAGTGCTCGCCTCCTGAGCGTCATCATGCCGTCCCAGCTGTACCCCATCTCAACACAGGTCTCTTCCCAGGACTTGCCCGCCAGGTAATACAACCTCAGCGCGGTTCCGCAAGCCTCATCGTCAATCTTGAGCAGCGCCTCATGTGCCCGTTGCTGCTCTTCGAGATAGCTCACAAGCTCCGTGCAGTAGCTCGCGATGAGACCCTGGAGCTTTTCGACCGCATCCATCACCGGATCCCCTGCATTGCTTCCTGATACTCGCTCTGCGTAGTCGATGCCCTTGAGGCCTATGTCTCGTTGCGCCTCGATCTCGATCTGAAGCACCCTCACGCGCTGAGCAAGTGAGCGGACGTGTTCTAACCACCTGGCCGCTTGCTCGCGCTGATAGTGTTCGTATTCCTCAGAGTACAAGCGCCGCCACCTTAGTTCCGAGCGTCCAAAAAAAGCCCCAAAAGCCGAAAAGGAAGCAGCTTAATGCGCAGATGAGGATCCAGAACAGCGAAAGGAGGATCCACCTACAAAGAAACCCCATCACGCTTCCTCCCTCTCGTACTCATAGCCCCTGCACTCGTTTAGAACCTTCTTCTGGATGATGTCTTGCGTCAGGTCATTCACGCCGTAATAGGCGACCATGTTCGCCACTGCCAGGATCACGTCCACGCATTCCTCGATAATCCTGTGCTGGTTGCCTGACGAGTGCAGCCGCCCGTATTCGACTGCCGAGAAAACCTCTGCGGCCTCTTCCAGGATTTTTCGCGCCTGCTCTCTTGGGCTTGGAGTGGTCTTTAGCGTCGGAATCTTCCCGATGTTTATGCTCATTTCTTCTCCCACCAGTATTGGCAGCGCGTCCGTACTTCTTGCAGCCACTCAATCGGCTTCGGCCTGCAACCGTTGATGACGCACATCCCATCGACCACTC
>CAZJKS010000167.1:0-1768 GCA_964546695.1 uncultured Muribaculaceae bacterium
GGTTCAGTATTAGGTTCAGGTTCAATACGTCTCTCGATAAGTATTCCGTTCTTATCATTTAGGTCATTCACATGGTATAGTGTTTTGATAGGTTTAAGTTTACCAACCTGATAGAGTCTAACGATAGAGTCATTGATAGTCTTATAGGCTAGTCCCTTTGAATTACTTACCAGTTTCTTGGCGATCCTATTCCTATTACTGTCCTTAAGGAACAACTGTGCAGTACGTAGTTGTTCTTCTAACATAGGTTCTAAAGTTAGGTCTTCATTAGTTGGTTCTTTGAACTCTTGTATAGTCTTGTCGAGAGCTGGCGCTTGTACTGAGTCAGGTTGGTCCTTAGGTTGTTCTACGTCTTTAAGTTCAACAGTCACGTCAGGTACACCTGAGTTTAGTAAGGTCTCGTTATTGACTTCAGCTATATACTTGTTCCAATTATCCTTAGTACGACGAGCAATTACATTACCCTTCTTATCATATACCTTTTTACAACGTAAGTCCAGTTGTACTTTAATAAAGTTATCTTGAGATATTCCTTCTCTTTTCATTGGGTAGTTGTCATCTTCAAATATATCAACGAAGAAAGGTAACATACCGTTTTGGTACGCAGCTAACATTGCGAACCTATCAGTGTAATATTTATAACCGTCTTCATTAACTATCCACGCATGAGACGGTCTAACCAACGAAAGAATACGTGTGGGATGTATTTCAGGTTTACTATAGTTAAATTGTTTCCAAATATGTTCCAACTCATCTCCTGTATAATTCTTTAGACCATATTGTTCAATATTAACAGGAGGTACACGCTTTGTACTACCATGACCCCAATAAGAAGGTCTCAAAGGATCATTGTCTGGTTCAGGTTCTGGTTCAATTAACGTACCTGTCTTTTCATATCTAGGTTTCAATTCATGATTCCAACTCCCTTCGTCATATACTTTCACACCAGGAACGTAGTTGTCTTTATATATCGGGAGAGGGTTATAATATTTATATTCCAGGTTACTTACATATACGTCTACATCGTCGATCTTACCAACTTTATATGCAATGATGTCGTTGGGACCATCATATATATTTTCACAACGTAGGTCCAGTTGTATTTTTAAGTCATTCAATTTTTTATCCCAAATTTCCATTCTTGGATAAAATTCGCCGATAGGTTTATTAACTAGTGTTATACCTGAGACTAACTTACCGTTCTGATATGCAGCTAACAACGGGAAATCGTCTGTATAATACAAGTTGTTGTCTTGTTCGTCTTTTAATGCAATTGGGTCTTTGGAACCGAACCAATTGCCACGGGATATCTTAGGGTCACGTCTAATGAGTTGAGTGTTAATGTATCTTAACTGTTTTTCTGAGTAATCTTTCAGACCGTATTGTCTGATATCGAAAGGTATATCTCGTTTAGGTGGACCATATGTTATTTCTTGTTCTTGTTTAGCTTGACTAACTGTGTTGTCTGTACTAGGTGTCTTGGTTTGTTCGGACTCTTCGTCAGAGTAGTCGGAATAGTCCATTAGGTCAGACGAGGAAAACAACTCGTTTGGAACCTTTACTGGTGTTGCTTCTGTCGTCTCAAGTTTTGAGTCATTCTGGCGTAAGTCTGTTGGTGTCTTGGGTTCATTCTTAGGAGAAACATTGGGAGCTACGACTGGTTTAAGTTGTTGTTCCTTACGGGGAGGGTTCGGTTGTTCTTCCTTAGACTCTTCGTCAGAGTATTCGTCAGGAATCTCTTGCACGGGCCTTACCTTTACTTGTTTCT
>CAZJKS010000168.1:0-1757 GCA_964546695.1 uncultured Muribaculaceae bacterium
CTTTTCATTCTACACTACCTTCTTTCTATTTTTCTTTACTATATACTATCATATTAAAAATGAAAAATAAATATTTTTAATAGATTTATTAACACTCTAAAATATTCTAGCTACTAGAATATTTTTTAATATCGTCTTCACTAAAGCATATACTATCCATTACTTCATTAACTACTTCTTCCCAAGATTCGTAAATAGAAGTAGGAACATTAAATTCTATGGTTACAAGTTTATTATCAATAGTGAAAAATCTAAAATTATAATAAGTACTTTCATTATACGCAACCATTTTAGCAAATGTTTTATCATATTTCTGATAAATACCACTATCTAAAACTGTAGCATCTGTAAGTTCTGCTAATCTTTCGTTTAAATAAGTTTCTAGAGTATCATCTGTCATATCTTCATCAGTAGTACTTATAAAGATATGTTCCAAATCATCACTACTTTCGTAAACTAATTCAGGTCGATCATTATAATTATATTTAGATTTTAATGTTTCCTCATCTAACATAGTAAAAATGTCAGGTACATTTATAAAGAATACTTCATCTACTCTATAAGTCTTAAAAGTAATCTCCACTCCATCTACTTCAAAGATTTTTTCTTCTTCTTCGTCTTTAGTGTCTTGTTCATCATTTTCCTCTGTTACAGATTCTTGATTATAATTATGAATTAAGTTAGCTACTAAATAAGCAGCGAAAACTATTACAATAATTCCTACAACCCCTAAAATAATTTCTTTCTTTTTCATATTCAACACCACAATTAGTATATCATTTATCTAAATTAATAACAACTACTTCTTAGATTTTAAATTATACTAGTTACATTTCAGTATTCTATCTATTTTTAAATTATTTATTTTAGCATAATAAAAACCTATAAAGAAGGTCTCTATTTTAAGAGCCACTTTATAGGTTACATTTTAAGTTTCTATTATCCTTCAATTTCAGAAACAACACCAGCACCAACAGTACGTCCACCTTCACGGATAGAGAACTTAGTACCTTTTTCAATAGCAATTGGATGAATTAATTCAACTTCCATTGTTACATTGTCTCCAGGCATAACCATTTCAACATCAGTTGGTAATGTAATTACACCTGTAACATCAGTAGTTCTGAAATAGAATTGTGGACGATAGTTACTGAAGAATGGAGTATGACGTCCACCTTCTTCTTTACTTAGTACGTAAACTTCAGCTTTAAATTTATTGTGAGGTTTAACGCTACCAGGTTTAGCAAGAACTTGTCCACGTTCAACTTGTTCACGAGAGATACCACGAAGTAAAACTCCTGCATTATCTCCAGCTTCAGCTGTATCTAGTTGTTTTCTAAACATTTCAATACCAGTTACAACTGTTTTTTGAGTATCACGGATACCAACAATTTCAACTTCATCATTAAGTTTTAATTGTCCACGTTCAACACGTCCAGTAACAACTGTACCACGACCTGTGATAGTGAATACATCTTCAATACTCATTAAGAATGGTTTGTCTGTATCTCTTTCAGGAGTTGGAATCCATTCATCAACAGCATCCATAAGTTCATAGATTGCGTTAACATATTTCTCTTCTCCTTCAAGAGCTTTAAGAGCAGAACCCTTAATAACTGGAGTATTATCTCCATCAAATCCATATTCGTTTAATAAATCACGAACTTCCATTTCAACTAAATCGATTAACTCATCATCATCAACCATATCACATTTGTTTAAGAATACAACCATACGAGGTACTCCAACTTGACGTG
>CAZJKS010000169.1:0-1730 GCA_964546695.1 uncultured Muribaculaceae bacterium
ATATCTAAAATTATTGGTAATATTAATGGTCTTCTACCAGTTAATTTCATTATAAATGGAATTAAATCTAGACTTAATTGATTTTTAATATCAGTGAAAGTTGCTTTTTTATCATTTAATTTTTCATTAATAACATTAGTAGCTTCTCTTTCTATTTTCTTTATCAACTCTTCGTTCTCATTTACTAAAACAAATCCTCTTGTTGTAATATTAGGTTTAGTAAGTAAAACTCTTTCTTTAGAATTAATATTTGCTATTACCACTAAAATACCATCACTAGCCATTATTTTTCTATCTCTTATAACAGCACTACCAACTTCACCAATTCTAGAACCATCAACGTAGATATCATTATTAGGATAACTTTCTCCCTTTGTTATCTTATGATTTTTTAAAATTAGACTATCACCATTCTTTAGAATAAAAGTATTTTCTTTAGGAATACCACAATCTATACCTAAGTTAGCATGTTGTTTTAACATTCTATAATCCCCATGAAATGGCATTAAATATTTAGGTTTTAATAATCTAATCATTAACTTTAACTCTTCCTGATTAGCATGACCTGATGTGTGTAAGTTATTTACTGTCATATTAGTAAATACTTTAACACCCTTTAAATATAACTTATTAATAGTTTTATGAATACTTAAAGCATTACCAGGAATAGCACTAGATGAAAATATTACAATATCATCTGGTCTTAATTTTATTTGCTTATGAGTACCATCAGCAATTCTTGATAAAGCAGCTAGTGGCTCTCCTTGAGAACCAGTACATAGTATCGTTACTTCTCCAGGTTTTAAAGTGTTAGCAACATCTGGTGTTACTAATAGTTCTTTATGATCAATATAGCCTCCCTTAATAGAAATATCTATATTGTTTTCCATACTTCTTCCAAATACACATATTTTTCTACCATGTTGATAACATGATTCAAATATATGCTTTAATCTATAAATATTAGAAGCAAAAGTTGCAATTATAATACGATTATACTTGTATTTATCAAAGATATCTATAATAGCATCATCTACACGAGATTCACTAATAGACATTCCTTCATTTAAAGCATTAGTACTATCACTTATTAATAAATCAACCCCATCTTCCCCTAACTTAGCCATTTTATAAAGATCAGCCATAGGTCCAATAGGAGTTAAATCAAATTTAAAATCTCCTGTTGTAACAATTCTACCATTTGGTGTATTTATAGATATACCATGAGAATCAGGGATAGAGTGAGTAGTCCTAATAAACTCAACTTCCATATATTTAAACTTTAACTTTGTATTTTCATCATATGCAAATAAATTATCATATCTAATATTTCTATCTTCTAATTTTAATTTAATTAATTCTTTAGCTTGATTAGGGGCATAGATAGTAGGAATATTAACACTTCTTAATAAAAAAGGTATCGCTCCTATATGATCTTCATGACCATGAGTAATAAGTAGTGCTTTAATTTTATCTTCATTCTCTTGTAAAAATGAGTAATCTGGAAGGACATAATCTATACCTAAAAGTTCTCCTTCTGCAAAAGATACTCCCGCGTCTATAACAATAATTTCATCTTCATGCATTACACAATACATGTTTTTTCCTACTTCACCTAAGCCACCTAAAACAATTATCTTTGTTTCACTTGACTTCTTATCCATTATTTCTCCTTTCTATAATTTAAAACCTCGAAGAACTAACCGATATAGATTATACACTATTTTTTT
>CAZJKS010000170.1:0-1728 GCA_964546695.1 uncultured Muribaculaceae bacterium
CTATTCTCTTTAAAGAAACTGTTACTTTATTAAAACTAACTCCAAAATCACTAATACTCTCAACTACTTCATCAATTCTCCATATATAAGATTCCATCATCAAGAAAACAGAAAGACTAATAACACCATCCAAATAACATTTCCCAGTCGTAAATAATATTAAAAACTGAATCAAGAAATAAGCAAGATTATTAAAGCCATAATACCATCTCTCATACTTTCTAACCTTAGCTGTATGACTATAAAGTTTATCTATAACTTTAAAAATATTATTCTCTATTATTTTAGTAATACCAAGTGATTTAATCTCTCTAATTCCTGTAATATTTTCTGTTGCAACTTTTACATAAGCATCACTTTCTTTTTTAATATTTTCTTGGCTCTTCTTAATTCTAGGAAAAAATTTCATAGAAATAAAACCCATAATAATTGCAAGAATCATAATTTCTAAGAATAAAATAAAAGATATTCTAAAGGCAATAACAATAACTATAATCACAACTACTGCTTTACAAATAAGCCTAACCATTTTAGATAATAATTCCATAACCCTATCAGGGTCAGTATATAAACGATTAATAAACTCTCCTACACCAATTTCTTCAAAAGCAATTGCCGGCAATTTATCTATTTTTCTATACAAATCCTTACTTGCATTTTTTGTAAACTTAATCTCAAAATATGTATATAAAGCATCTCTTGGTATTTGTAAAAAAGTGTAGAAAATAATGTAAATTCCTTCATACATTACAAGATAAAAGACAAAAGTATTTACATCTTTTGCAGTTAAAGCCTCAACTGCAACACCCCAAAAATATACTGATATTAAAGCTGGTAAATATGATAATGCCACTAAAGTAATATAAAGAACTAGTTTCAATTTATCATCTTTAATATAGTCCCAAAATATTTTAAAATGTTTTAACTTCTTCAAAATAAACACCTCCAATAAAAAAACTACTTTACAGTAGTTTCCTAAATAACATACAAAAAGAATGAGAAGCATTTTAAGGCACTACTATAAAAAATTTCAATAAACATTTTTTATTTACATTAGTAACCAAATATCTCATCCTAATCACTCTCCCATTCAAGTGATATAATAATATCACGAAGACCCAACCTTGTCAAATAGATATTATAATCCATCACTAAAACTAGTAAACTCACCTTTTTCTAATTTGGGTAGACCGTATTCTTCTTTACCTAACTTAATCGCCTTAATCATAAAAGACATATTTTTTCCTAAATTTCTCATAGTCTGTAAGCCTTCTTTATCTTTTTCAACATCACTAACATTAAAGCCATGAACTTCATTCCAATAACTACTAGAAACAATAGGCATATTAGAAATAGTAAAATATTTATTTATCTCATCCATTGCCGAAGTAGAACCTGCTCTTCTAGATGATAGAACACAAACACCTACTTTCATAGTTTTATCAAAATGTGTACTATAAAATAATCTATCTAATAAAGATAAAACTGTACCATTACTACCTGCATAATAAACAGGACTTCCTATAACAATACCATCTGCACTCTCAAATTTTAAAGCAATATCATTAACAATATCATCAAAAACACACTTACCAGTTTTAGCACAAGAATTACAAGCAATACAGCCCCTAATATCTTTATTACCAACAACTATAGTTTCTGTCTCAATCCCCTCTTTATTAAGAGTATTACTAACTTCTTCTAAAGCCCTTGCTGTACATCCATCTA
>CAZJKS010000171.1:0-1715 GCA_964546695.1 uncultured Muribaculaceae bacterium
GCAATGACAAGGTCTATATTAAATACTTGAGTACCATACATTATTAAATATCCTAGTCCTTTTTTTGATACAAGTAATTCACCCATTATGACACCTATATAGCACATGCTCACATTAATTTTGAGATTATTAATAATATTAGATAGATTAGAAGGAATAACTGCCTTCATAAATATCTGTAATTTACTAGCACCTAAACTTCTAAGTAAAGTAATATAGTTACTATCAGTTTCACTAAAGTTATGATAAACGTTTATAATAGACAAGAATAAAGAGATTAATAAAGCCATAAAGATAATAGAATTAGTACTAGCACCTACCCAAATAATAATTAAAGGTCCAAGTGCTACTTTAGGTAGAGAATTTAAAACAGTTAAATAAGGATCAAGTATCTTTGCCAATCTCTTAGAAAACCAAAATAGAGTAGAGACTAACAAGGAAATAATTGTAACTATTAAAAAGCTAACTACTGTCTCATATAAAGTAATACCTATATGTACTAATAAATCATTATCAGTAAATAGACTTCCTAAAGTTTTAAGTACTAGACTAGGACTAGATAAAAGAAAAGTATTAATTAGATTAAATCTTGCTAATAGTTCCCATCCTAAAATGAACACTAGTAATATTAATATTTGGAAACTAATAACAATAATTTTCTCATGTCTTTTCTTTCTTAAGAACTCTTTATGTTCCCCACTATAACTTAACATCTAAATCTCTCCATATCTCTTCATAATAGTAATTAAATTCTTTTTCCTTTCTATTATTAAATGGAGTAGAACGATTTTTATAATCAATATCATAAATCTTTTTAACAACACAAGGTCTTTTCGTAAGTACAACAACTTTATCAGCAAGACTAACTGCTTCTCCAATATCATGAGTTACCATAATAGCAGTCTTACCTAAATCTTTAACCATTTTATAAACATCATCTGCAAGCATTACTCTAGTCATAGCATCCAAAGCTGAAAAAGGTTCATCTAAAAGTAATATATCAGGTTTAGTAGCAAGTGTCCTGATTAGAGCAACTGGATGAATGTTGTTAAGACACCGTACTATCTAACTTTTTATTATCATCTATATATTGATAATTAAGCTTATTATTTTTACTAATAACATCCTCTCCAAGCTTTTCTTCTAAATCTTTTCTTGTATTACAAGCAACCTCTCCTCCTGCTTTAGCAATCTTTCTATTTTCCTTTAATCCATAAGGTTTATGTTTCTTAGCAAGTTCACGAGTAGTAATCTCACCAATATCAGCAAGCATCACCTCAATATCACTCATATTATCTCTTAAAGACTCTTTTCTTAGCCCTTTAAACTCTTTATATTCTTTAGCAGTCATAAAAGACCATTCTCTATAAATATCATTAGTAAAAGTGGCATATTCTAAATTACTGTCAACATCATTATCTTCCATACTTCAGTAAGCTTCTTTCTATCCTGGATACCTTTAATTCTTTTAATAATCCAATCTTCATCATATCCTTTGGCCCTATAAGTATCGATTGATCTTTGAACAGCAAGAGAAGGATCAAAAACCTCATCTATTCGTTCACTACCAAGTTTAGCAAGCCACCTTTTTATAGGTTCAGCATTTTTACTAGGTATTGATTCAATAATTCTAAACATACCTTCAATATCAACTACATCAGTTAAACGATATTTACCATCTTGAGCTTTTAATTTCAACTGGTCACAATTTGTGA
>CAZJKS010000172.1:0-1693 GCA_964546695.1 uncultured Muribaculaceae bacterium
CGTTTTTATATTTGCCATAATACCACTATCCTTAACTATTATTATTTTCTCATATGTAACTGAAAAAAGCAGCATCGTTGACACTACTTTTTACACTTTATTTTTTTATAGTCTGAATAGTTATAGTTCTTCTAATTCCATAAGTACTCCCTCAATCAAGAAAATCTACTTACTCAACTTCATACCCATTCTTAATTGCTAAAATTCTTCCTTTCAATATTTCATTATCATGATTTATATCATATTCTCTATAATCATACTTATATTCTCTCTCATATCCAGGAGTAAAATAATAATCAGAATTTCCTAAATTATCTGTATCATCTACTATTTCTTTAAGTTCAAAGTCACTCAAGTCATCAAGCATTCCCTTTCCTCCTCCATCAACTATAAAAGGATATTTATAACTATCAAGCACATTTAATTCTTTTGAGTCTAAAAATGTAATATAAAAAGTTGTTGTTGAGCCAAAGTCATATTCCATTACTAAAGTATCTTTATTTTTTAATTTTAAGTCACTTAATTTAGTAATTGTGGCATTAATAGGAGGAACTTCGCTATGATCATCCTTTATACATACCCAACTATCATAAACTTTATTTTTATACTGTATATTATATAAATGATATGCTAATGAATCAAAAGAAGCCATTATAGTATATGCTAAATCTGCTACAGTTCTTCTATCTGGTATCTCTATTTTTCTCCATATTTTATCTTCTAAATTTTCTATTTCTACTCTAAAAGTTAACACTTTTTCCATCATAAACACCTCTACTTTATATTTAATTCTTTTTTTATAATTTTCTTTATTTCTGTTGGAATATAATAAGAAAGTACTTCATTATTTTCATATACAAACACCCATAATGCTGCAATATCATCTTGATATGCAGACATAATCATGGAATTTTCATTGTTAAGTAACTTCTGAAAATAAAGTCTAGTAAATAAATCTGTTTTAGATGCACTTAAACAAAATTCAAAGCTATCAATGATATATTCCTTTAACTCTTCTATATTATCCAAATCATAGTCTTTAAGATTTTCTTTAATTATATTCTTATTTAATGCTTTTAGAGACGAAAGCAAGTCTGTTTTTCCTTTCTTTATTATATATTTATCATACTTCATATTTTCACCTATTAACAATCCTCTTCAAATTCTATATTATTATCGATACACCATTCTTTAGCAATGGCCTTATACTTTTCATCTTTATATTTATACCAATAATCAAGTAAGTCATTAGATTCAATGATGTATCTAAACCTACTAAATGCTCCCCTACCTCTTGTTGCTTCATATAACTTTTCTCTTAAATTAACATCTTCAATAGTATCAATAAAATCTTGCATTATATCATAATCATTTTTATAAAAATAATCAAACATATTAATTATTTTATCATTAGTTTCATCTTCTTCTTTATATGTAGAATACTCTTTATTATAATCCCATTGCCATAATATCTCATTCGTTTCTTTATTAAAAAAACAAGTACTAGAGATATCAACGCTATCTAATGCATCTTTTATTTCAGATAATTTAAACATACTTCACCATCCTTTAATTTAACTTTAGTAAAACTCTCTATATAGTAGTAAGTTGTTTTTTATAAATTTAAACATTTATTTCTTGTTTATTATTTTATCATATGTTCTAGTTAATGTATAGTAATCTTTGTGTTTTC
>CAZJKS010000173.1:0-1670 GCA_964546695.1 uncultured Muribaculaceae bacterium
TTTATTTTGCTTCTTCTACTGCCCTAGTCTCTCTAACAACAGTAATTTTTATTGTACCAGGATAGTTTAAGGTAGATTCTACTTTTTCTTTTATATCACGAGCTACCTTATGAGCTTCTAAATCATCTATTTCATCAGGCTCTACTATCACTCTAAGTTCTCTTCCTGCTTGCATAGCATAAGCTTTAGAAACACCGTCTATATCATTAGCAACTTCTTCTAATTGGGTTAATCTTTTAACATAATTTTCTAATGAATCGTTTCTAGCTCCAGGTCTACTAGCAGAAAGAGCATCAGCAACTGCTACTAAGGAAGCTATAACTGATGTTGCTTCACTATCACCATGATGTGATGCTATTGTATTGATTATAACTTCATTTTCTCCATATTTTTTAGCTAATTCTACACCTATACTAACATGACTTCCTTCGATATCATGATCAACTGCTTTACCAATATCATGTAAAAGTCCAGCTCTTTTAGCAAGAGAGACATCTTCTTTTATCTCTCCTGCCATTAGACCAGAAAGATTAGCAACTTCTATAGAATGTTGTAAGGCATTTTGCCCATAACTGGTTCTAAAATGAAGCCTACCAACTAATTCTATTAATTCTGGAGCCATCTTTGTAATACCTAGTTCAAATAAAGCACTATTACCATATTCGAGAATTTTTTCTTTAGTTTCTTTACATACTTTATCATAAACTTCTTCAATTCTTGTAGGATGAACTCTCCCATCTTTTATTAAGGTCTCAAGGGTTAATCTAGCCATCTCCCTTCTTAGGGGGTCAAAACTAGATAAAACTACTGCTTCTGGTGTATCATCAATAATAAGGTCAACACCTGTAACGGCTTCAATAGTCCTAATATTTCTTCCTTCTCTACCGATTAGCCTACCTTTCATATCATCATTTGGTAAACTAACAACAGTAACAGTCTCGCCACTAGCAATATCTGATGCATATTTCTGCATAGAGCTAACAATCAATTCTTGGGCTTTTTTATCAGCAGTCATTTTGGCTTCATTTTCTTGTTCACTAATATAAATAGCCATTTCTCTACTCATAGATTCTTTTACATTTTTCATAATTAAATCATGAGCTTTTTCTTTACTATAACCTGAAATTTCTTCAAGCAAACTAATTTGTTCTTTTTTTATTTCCTCCACTTTTGCTTCATTTTTTTGAATTTCTTTTTGTCTTTGAATTATCTTTTCTTCTCTCTCATCTAAAATAGATTCACGTTTTTGGCATAATTCATCTCGTTTATCTAAACTACTTTCTCTTTGTAGTAACTTATTTTCGCTATCTTTAAGTTCAGCTTTCTTCTCTTTAATATTCTTTTCTACTTCAAGTTTCAGCTGGTAATTTTTCTCTTTCGCTTCCATAATAGCATCTCGCTTTAATTTCTCAGCATTTTTTGAAGCATCACTTAACATTTTATCTATCTTTTTAGAAATTGCTCCTTCTTTTATATAGGTAACTAAAAGAGTTAATCCAAAACCACAAATTAATCCAAAAATTATAAGTAAAATGGAGAGTAGCATTATATTCATATCATACCTCCATTAGAATATATTTTAAATTACAATTCTAAATTATAATCTAATTATATTGTAAGTTTTAATTTAGAAGTTGTCAAGGTGATTAATATGTGGGTAATGCAAGTAT
>CAZJKS010000174.1:0-1669 GCA_964546695.1 uncultured Muribaculaceae bacterium
TGTATAGGTGTTACACTAATACCTTGTCCAAAAGCAGTAGTTGCAAGTTCAATATTACCAACTTGTTCAATAGGAAAAATTATTCCCTCACCTTCTCCATTTAAGTCAATTCCTGTTTTAGAACCAAAACCAAATAAATCTAAATAATGAAATAACTTTTCTTTCCCTAACAATTGTCCCATTTTAACAAAACCAGGATTACATGAATTTTGTAAAACTTGTAAAAAAGTTTGATGCCCATGTCCTCCTGCTTTCCAACATTTAACAGTAGCAGTATCTACTTTAACAGAACCTGTATCAGTAAACTCATCTTCAAATAAATCTACAACCCCTTCTTCTACTGCCGCTGCCGTTGTAACAATCTTTTGAGTAGAACCAGGTTCATAACTAGCCCAAATAGGTAAATTACGTGATAATACCTCTTGTGTATAATCTTCATAGTTATTAGGATCGTAATTAGGCCTAGAACTCATAGCAAGTATCTCTCCAGTATTAGGATTCATAACAACAGCAAGAGCCATATCAGGATTAAACATATCTACTACATTATCAAGCTCCCTTTCAACCGACTTTTGAATATTTATATCTATAGTAAGTTGTATATCCATTCCATTTTGTGGCTCTATATATAAATCAGTTAATTCAAGTTTATTACCCTTAGCATCACTAAAATACTTAATCGCCCCATCTTCACCAGTTAGATAATCATCATACTGTAACTCTATTCCTGATAGACCTTGATTATCTATTCCCACATAACCTAAAACATGAGATAACATTTCTTCATAAGGATAATATCTTTGTGATTCTTTTAATAAATATACTCCATCAAAACCTAAAGCCTCTATTTCATCTGCAACTTCATAAGATAGCCTTCTTCCTTCTGGATGAACTCGCTCAATAGATGTTTCCTTATAAACGTGTTCTTCCATATCTTCATAACTAACCCCTAAAATTTCAGCAAGTTTAGTAGTAACTTCTTCTTTATTATCTATTTGATTAGGTATTAAAACTAAAGAAGTAGTTGTAATATTATCAGCAAGAACTACACCATTTCGATCAAGTATCCTTCCTCTTGATGCTTCAATAGGTAGATTTCTACTCCATAAATCACTAGCAAGACTTGATAGTTTTTTATAATCTACTACTTGAATATAAAAGACTCTTAAAACTATAATTAATAAAATACTACTAAATATTAAAAGAATAATTTTCATTCTCTTATCTATTCCTCTTGTGAACATAAAAGACATAACCTCCTTATAGTAAGTTTATGTCTTTAAAATTTATTTATTATTAAAGCCTGTTAAATACTAAATAATAAATATTATATGCCTCTTTAATTTTTAACTGATACAACAACTTCACTAATCACTTTAATAGCATTTATTGTATCAACAAACTCTATATCTTTTGCATATTTATAGTTATTTTGATAACTATTCCATAATGATTTTAGTTTTGAATCATCACTAATTAATTCTATGTATTTATTAGCATTATCAATATGGTCTAATGTTTCACAAGCTTTAGATGTATTAATAATTGCTTTTCTTAAAGTATCTTTATTAATGTCATTCCATTTTAAATTAACAAACATATATAAATCATAGTAATCTTTCATTCTGGTATTATCGATATTTCTACTAATGATTGATTCAAACTTTTC
>CAZJKS010000175.1:0-1654 GCA_964546695.1 uncultured Muribaculaceae bacterium
ACAGTTCCGGAAATACTGTGCGTATGTGTCGCAGCGCCGCCAGTACCGCCCGCAGAGTAGGTTGTTCCTGCGCCCACGATGAACCGGTCGCGCAGGTCTGGCACCGTGTAGCCGTTGGTGGTGGTGCCATCACACAGGCACCAGTTGGTATCCGGCGTGGTTGCATTAAGCGGAATGGGATAGCGGTTGTCCTCGCCACCGAACGTGCCGGAGAAGGTGACTATAGTGCCGATAAGCACCGTGCCGGAAGAAGCGCTGCTAGTCGTCTTCCAATATTCCCCATCATACACGAACTCATACACGCCCCCTGCAAGGATGCTGTTCGTCTTGATCACATCATCCTTGTCGCGGATCTCAAAAGCGCCCGTGTCGTTGACATTCAGCGTCGGAGACTCAGCCGTGTTGGCGTTCATGAACTTGATCCAGATAACGGCGCCTTCGGACAGGTTGAAGTCGTCGATGGTAATGACCTTTGCCGCTTCATCGGCCGCGGTCTCGCAGACGGCGTAATGCACGGGCATGAGCGAGTTCTTCAGTTTCGGCCCGGCGCCATCATGGGCGAACAGTTTTCTAAACAATGCGGGGAATGCCATTAGTGTGTCCTCACTTTGTGCGTGCTAGAAGGGTGGAAATCAGGATGCTGGGTGGGTGATTTTAAGCGTCGCCCCCGGCGCTTACGGAGCCGGAGCCAATGGTGATACCCGGCGAGATCGTCTTTTCCTCGTCCTCGTCATCACCGGAGCCGCCTGCGGCCTCGACACTACCGGAGCCGATAGAAACCCCTGGTGTGGTCGTCTCTTCCTCTTCCTCGTCCTCGCCATCCGAACCGCCCGCGGCTTCAACGCCACCGGGGCCAAGTACAGCTTCAAATTTCAAATTCGTGCACCCGGAGAACGCCGCTTCAAGCGACTGTTCCTCGCTCAGTGTCATGCTGTGGAGTACGTCTTCGGATACGGCGGTCAGCGCCGTGCAATTGCTGAATGTGGCCGTGAAACTGGCCGTGTCCGCAACGCCAGCAAACGCCATGTCGGAGATTGCCGTGAGGGCCACGCAGTCGCTGAAAGTGGCGGTGAACGTGGTGGCCTCGGAGTTCTCCGCAAACAGCATCTCCGGCACTTCGGTGATGCTTGCGCACCCCTCGAACGTGCCCGTGAAGTTCGTTGCGTTTGGCGTGTACGAGAAGATATGCGGAGGCACGAGCATAAGGCTGGTACAACCTGCAAATGTGTACGAAAAGTCCGTCTTGTCCCCGTGGGCGTCGAAGAGGTCGTTGGCAAGGTCAAGCAGGCCCGTGTAGTTGTAGAAGAGATAGGCAAAAGACGTGTTGGCAACGGCCGGTATGCGGTTGATCACGGCCAGACTGGCGCGTGCCTCGGCAAGGGGAGAGGACGGGTTGTCTTCGCTGGATATCGCAAGCTCCACGGTCTCCCATGCATCGTAGCGCACCACGATATGGTAC
Source organism: uncultured Muribaculaceae bacterium (assembly GCA_964546695.1). Lineage (GTDB taxonomy): Bacteria > Bacillota_I > Bacilli_A > RF39 > UBA660 > Onthousia. Next base: position 1,460 of record CAZJKS010000175.1, read on the forward strand.
TTGCCGGGGGTCTCGTACTCGTGCACGTAGTCGTCGGCCGAAGCGACGGTGATGCGCGACCCGTCACCCCACTCGATGATCATGCCGGGGTGCAAGGTACTGATGGGCAGGCCCGCTTTCGTGCAGTCGGCAACGGTGTCCAGTTCCCACAAAGGGAGCGCCCAGAGTGCCTTTTCTTCTGCTGTTGCCATATGT
>CAZJKS010000176.1:0-1643 GCA_964546695.1 uncultured Muribaculaceae bacterium
CTCGTATAATAGTTTTTGTAAGTGAAAAATCACTTATATTAACTATTTTTTATTTATTCTATTTTTATAAGTAAAAATAGTTAAAACTATGGATTATTTATACCCTTGTGTTATTATATCTCTTTGAGATGTAATAACTAGGATCTATTCTATATCCCCCCTGTAACCCGCTATGGTGTTTACTTTTTAAGAATGAATCCCTACTTATTAGTTATTATCCTTCTAACTCAGATGATGTTTCTCTTTTAAGTTTAATCGCAGCATATTATCCTTAAACAAAGATGTATTCTTATAGCGAGGTTGTTGTCAAACTTTTAAGCAAGGGTATCTGTAGTCTATTACGTCTTACAAAAATTCATAAATGAAAGGTGGTGATATAAATGCAAAACTGTTTATTCATTGGTGTTGATGTTGCATTAAAAGGTAACCAATTTTGTGTTATGAACTTTGATCAACATATTTATTTCAACCTTAAATTTCCCAATAATCCAGAAGGAAATGATATGGTTATAAATAAAATTAAAGACGTTGAAAACAAATTCTTCTTTGAAAAAATCATTATTGTTATGGAATCTACTGGTATGTATTCTTTTCATCCTGCTTGTTATCTTTCTTCTAATGAATACTTAAATAAGTTTCATACTGAAGTTTATCAAATTAATGCTTGTGATTTTGATAAGTACAAGAAAAGTTTTCATGATTTAGAAAAAGAAGATGGTATTGATGCTTATATTCTTGCCGACTATGCGAGAGTTGGAAGAACTAAAGCTTTATATCCATTTAGAGGCTCTCAATACATTGCACTTCAACGTCTTACAAGACAAAGATATCATATTTGTAAAGAATTGATAAGAGAAAAGACTTATGTTTTAACTAATTTATATCTTTCTTTCTCTGGTTTAATGTCTTTAGACAAGAATGAATTACCTTTTTCTAATTTGTTTGGTGCCACTTCTTCTGCTCTCTTAGAAGAATTTGTCTCTCCAGATCAAATCGCCGAATCTTCTGTTGAAGAACTTATTAACTTTATTTCCGAAAAAAGTAAAAACCATTCATCTAATTTAAATGATAAAGTTACTGCTTTAAATAAGGCTATGCGTGCTTCATACAGATTAGATCAGACTGCTTATGAGCCAATTAATATTGCTATTGCTTGTTCTTTAAATACCATTAAATTTTATCAACAACAACTTAAGAATATTGATAAAGCCATTTTGAATGTAGCCTTAGGATTAGATTCTAATACTTACCATATCTTACTTTCTATTCGTGGTATTGGTAAGGTTTATGCTGCTGGTATTATGGCTGAAATTGGTAATATTGATAGGTTTTCACATAATTCCAAACTTGCTAAATATTCAGGTCTTTATTGGAAAAGAAATCAGTCTGGAGAATATGATTCTCAAGATAAGAAATCTTCCAAAAAGTCTAATAAATATTTACGTTATTATTTAGTTGAAGCGACTGCTTCCTGTGTTAGACAGAATTTTCCTTTTATAAAAGATTATTATAATCTTAAATATAAAGAAGTTACTAAACATCAACATAAACGTGCACTCGTTTTATCTGCTCGTAAACTTGAAAGATTGATTTTTGGATTGCTGCGAAAAAATCAATACTACAAACCAATTGACTCGGTTCAA
>CAZJKS010000177.1:0-1622 GCA_964546695.1 uncultured Muribaculaceae bacterium
ACTTTAACTTTATATAATATTTTAGGTTTTGAATATTCTTCTTCATCTCTAGTCATAGACGTTTCTTCTACCTCAACTGAACCAATGATTCCAAAGTACCTATTAACATCCTCTAAATCAAAAAATCTTTTTGTATAATCTCCCTCAAAATAAAAGTTTTTTTCTAGTTCTTCACCAATACCTGCACCAAAATTAAAATCATTAACAGAAGCAACTCGTGCTAATAGTATTCCATAAGTTTTTAATATTCTTTTTATTTCATTCATGATATGTATAGTATCTTTATTATTAAAATACTGTAAAGATAAATCTGCTATAATTAAAGAATAGGTATCATTATCAATTGGAAACTTCTCTAACATATTTAAATACCTTGTTTTACTATTAGGAATATTATCTTCAATACTCTTTAAAGCTTCTTTAGAAAAATCACAAGATAAAACGTTATATCCTCTTTCTATTAAATATAAAGTATCAGCACCTATACCACAGCCTAAATCTAAAATTTCGCTATCTTTATTTTTTTCTAAAATATCTTTATATTCATCTAACCATAAATCATAAACTGGAATACTATAACGCTTTTTAGACCAATTATCCCACATTTTAACATAACCATTAGTTGTCATATTAAATCACCTCATTTTTTAACTTTTCAAATATTAGAAATAATTACTCTTTTGATTCAATATTTTTTGTTTTTAATATTAATTCATCAAAATCAGATATATATTTTTGATCTTGTACTACACGATATTTTTCATATTCATCTAGTGCCAGTTTATCAGCAATTTCTCTTTTAATTTTTCCATTATCTTTTAGAATATTATACTCGTTAAAATTTAAGAACATCTCTAATTTATCTTTCCATTCTTGCATAGAAATAATATGTCCCAGTTTTACTTGTCTTTCTGCAAAATCTAAATACATAGATACTAAATTATTTAATTCTTTTAATTCTTCTTCAGATAAATAATTTTTAGCAATGGTAACATCTGTTTCTAGTATTTTACCATCTGGTGCATTTTTCCACGTTTTAAGTCCCATATAATCTTTTTTAGAGCTAGCTCTATTATATATTATTTCTGGAGCTGTCATTCCTGTGATAGCATAATGTAATTTATTTTGGACATTCTTATAAAATTCTTTTGTTATCTCACTATTTTTGTCATAATCATAACTACATTCTTTATAAATATCTGTAATTTTTTGATAGAACCTTCTTTCACTAGCTCTAATTTCTTTGATTTTAACTAATAATTCATCAAAGTAATCTTTACCAAATTTTGGACCATTTTTTAGTAATTCAGTATTTAAAACATATCCTTTTTTTATATAGTCCTTTAATGTATTTGTTGCCCATATTCTAAAATTAGTAGCTTCTTTTGAATTAACTCTATAGCCAACTGCAATAATTGCATCTAAACTATAAAAATTTGTATTATATTTCTTTCCATCTGTAGCAGTTACTCTAATTTTTTGAGTAACTGAAACTTTATTTAATTCACCACTTTTAAATATATTTTGTAAATGATATGTAATATTATTTTCTGCTACATTGAATAACTCAGCCATGGTTTTTTGTGTTAGCCAAAAGTCTTCATTGTCATATAATACTTCTA
>CAZJKS010000178.1:0-1621 GCA_964546695.1 uncultured Muribaculaceae bacterium
AGGGTCATATACAGGACCTCTAACCATTTGAAGTTGACCAGGTTGACCTTTAATTGGTAATAACGCTATATTATTCTGACCCAAATTATCAACTAAAGTTTTGCTTTGATTTTGATGTTGAGCATAGTATGCTTGTGCTGGTGTTTGACCAGGAGTACCTCCACTACCTGCTTTAGGAACAAGTCTCATATTAAACCCAGAGTTATGTTGAGGTCCCACCTGTAATAATGGTTTACCTGTTGTAGCCATATGTTGTGCTTCTTCTAATGAGGCTTTATGAAGTACGTTCCTTTGTTCCATCACGACATTCATTAGTTTCTTGTTCTCGGCTTTAGTCTTGACTAATTCTTGGATTAAGGACTGGATATCGTCAGGATCAGGTCCGTCACCGCCGTCAGGACCATCACTAGGACCATCACCAGGACCACCGCCAGGACCATCACCTCCAGAACCACCAGAATCGCCTCCATTAGCCATAGCAGCACCTTTCTTCGTAACACCTATGGGTCGTTCTATAGGAGCAGCCTTAGCAAGTTGAAAGTTCCATAATACTTCTGATTTGATTGGGACAGATTCGCCGAACATACCAAGGATCTTAAACTTGACATTATGTAAGTCGTTACCGTTACAGGAGAACTCACCACCAGTACAACTAAACGGTGATTGTAACGAAGCACTATTATACGATACACTTACGATGTTTTGCATAGAGGCATACTTACTTAATACCTTCTGTCTAACCAAGAGTTGTTTTCTATCCATATCTTCGGTTGAGGCATCTTTAGCATTCTCAGCAGCAATTTCTTGGTCAAGTGTTGTGTTCTCATACTCCCAAATATATCTAGAGTTACATTTTAGACCTTCACATTGAATAAAGAAGTAAGGTGTACCTGCTGATAACGGCATCACTTCAGCTTCAACAGGCGTGACAGTATATGTAGTAGTTGTTGTTACAGTAGTACCAGTATTATCAGAAGACCCTTCTGTGTTTGTACCAGTCGAAGTGGAAGTTTGAGTAGTTGTATAAGCAGTAACAGTCGGGTAAGTATGACGGATACCTAATAGATACTTCATCCTAGGTGATGCGTCAGTAATAGTACAACTGAATTGATATTTGGATGAATTAGTAACTGTTGAGACAGTATTTGCGAATGGTTGCCAGTCAGAAGTCGAGTCATAAATCTCGTTACCGTTACTGTCTTGACTACGGTTTGTATTACCAAATGTTTGTAAGAATGTACCTATAGTTGAACTCGAAATACTATATATAGCTTTACCTACATGAATCGTTGTAGAGGTTCCGTTAGTAAGAGTAGGGGTTTCACCTTCAGTATTAACAGTAGGTATATGATACGTGACATAGTCGTCAGTATTAACTACGGCAACGTTATATGTACCAGTTACGGTTGATAACATTAAGTCATATTCTCCTTGAACATCTAAGTTTAACTCACACTCATCAGATGCAATCAAGTTGATTATCTGAGTCATTGGTTAATAGTCTTTTATATGATTAATAAAAACGAAGTTAGTCCGAGTCAATCCTTGGAATTGATTCTGGAATTTATTTATTGTATTGAAGCACCATACGCATATCAGCATTCTTTTGTTGGTTAGGTCG
>CAZJKS010000179.1:0-1590 GCA_964546695.1 uncultured Muribaculaceae bacterium
AACTTTAGTTGGGAGTTCGATTCTCTCATCCCCTGCCATTTTGATTTATAGACCACATGGGTCTTTCTTTATTTTATAGGAAAATACATAAAATGCTCAATTGTGTTCGACTAATTTGGAGAAGAACCAAATATTTTAGCTAAAACCTACATTTTTTAAGTTGAACACAAAAATTTTTAGTGTTAGACTTAATTAACAGCAATACTTTTTTAATAAAAATTAAAGACTTTTCATTAGAAATTTGGTACAATATATAATATAAAATGAAAGTTGGTGATTTTATGAAAGTCGTTAAAAATGAAAAAGAAATCCAAAATAAAATTAAAAAAGTAGATGGTGCTATGTCACAGGAAGGTATGCCTTTAACAAAAGAGTTAAAGTCTATTTTATATAATTGTTACATAGGAAAAACTACCTTTGATAATGAAAGAAAAAAAATGATTGATAAGTATAGGAAAATTTATGGATAATAAATATAAATACACGTATGAAAAAACTGCAAACTATTGTTATAAAGATTCCGATGTTCTGATTAATAATCTTAATATCACAGATGAAAAAGATCTTTATGACGCTGAACGAGGTTTAGTTGCATTACGTATGGCTCAATTAAATGAAGAACCTATAAAAGGATGTTTTGATTTCAATCATTTGAAATCTCTTCATAAGTTTCTTTTTCAAGATATTTATAGATGGGCTGGAGATATTAGAAACTGTAATATTGCTAAACAAGATTTATTTTGTTTATGTGAATATATTGATTCTTTTGCTAATGATATTTTTAGCAGATTAAAAAAAGAAAAATATTTTACTAAATATAGTTATGAAGTTAAACTAGAAAAACTAGTCGAATTATTTGCAGATATTAATGCTCTTCATCCTTTTAGAGAAGGCAATGGTAGATCTCAAAGAGAGTTCATTGAAGAGCTTGCTAAAATTAATGGAATAGATTTAAATCTAACTACTGTATCTAAAGATGATATGATTGTAGCAAGTCATGATAGTATTAATGGTCATTATGAAAAGTTACTTGAGATTTTTAAAAATAATTTTACTCCTCTTTCTGAAGATGAAAGGATATTCTTTATAAAACTATATTGTATTAAAGATCTATGGGACACTCTAATTGATTAATCAGTTAGGGTGTCTATTAGTCTAGGACTATGATATTGGTTTATTACTTATGAGTTGGGGCCATTTTGATTTATAGACCACATGGGTCTTTTTTTATACAAAAAAAAGAGGAAGTCCTCTTAACTAGATATTAGCATGACATCGATTGTTATTTCACGATTATCTCTAATAACAGTTAGAGAGACTTTCTCACCTATCTCATGTTGATATAAATAATATCTTAAATAAGCACTAGAAGATACAGAATTGCCATCTACTTGAGTAATGATATCTCCTTCTTGTAGGCCAGCTAATTGGGCAGGGCTATCACTTTCAAAGTCAGTTACTATAACCCCACTAGTTACATTAGCTTGGGTAATTAAATTATAGTATTCGCGGTAATAATAAGGGTTGGTATAAACAGTAGTAACATCTAACATATAAATACCTAAATATGGTCGTTCTACACTATCGCCA
>CAZJKS010000180.1:0-1586 GCA_964546695.1 uncultured Muribaculaceae bacterium
AATTTGACATCCGAACCTAATATATTATATGTTTTTTCTTGACTTTTTAATGGTTTTCTTCCTATAAGAGACATAAATTAAACTACCACCTATTATTATTAAAGTTCCTCCTATTAAGTAGATATATGTAGCTTTTCTACTTGTATTTGGTACTTCTACTTTTTGCCGATTATACATGGTTGTACTTTGTATGTCCCCTGTTTCTAATACTTCAAAGTCTACTACTGAGGTATTTAATGTATAACCATCTGGACTACTTATCTCTTTTAATGTATATTTCCCTACTCCTAATTTTTCTATGTAGTGGGCACTATCAGTTGAAGTCCATTCTTCTACTACTTCTCCATCACTATTTGTTATTGTTAACTCTGCTCCTTCTACTTCTTCACTATTTGTTATATCTTTTTTACTTATTTCTACTTTAGTATAATCATTTACATAATTTATTATATCTACACTATTACTATCACTTACACTAAAGTAAATTACTTCACTACTTAGTATTACTCCTTCTGGGGTGTCTATTTGTTTTAGAACATAATCTCCTAAGTCTAGTGTTTCTTGATATACTTCTTCTGTTGTTGTAAATTCACTTATTAATGTTCCACTTCTTGTTTCTAGTCTAAATGTATAACCTGCTTCACCTTTGGTATCAACACTTAGTACTCTATTACTTATCGTTATGGTTGTTATTTCATTACTTATATTTACTGTTTGTACTTCTCCTGTTTCTAATACTTCAAAGGTTATCTTTGAGCCTGTTCCTACATATCCTGTTGGGGCTTCTATTTCTTCTAAGATGTATGTACCAGCTTTTAATCTTTCTATGGTATAAGGACTAGATGTACTTACAAAAGTAAGTTCATAGCTTCCATCTTCATTTGTTAGCTTCATTGTTGCTCCTGCAATATATTCTCCTGTTGTGGCATCTATTTTTCCAAGATTTACTATGATTGGTTCATTTTCTATTACTAGATTATAGGTTTTATTATCACTATCTATAACTACTTCATAGACTGTTTCATCTAAAATATAACCATCTGGTGCTTCCACTTCTTTTACATAGTATGTTCCTTCACTTAGACTAGTTATACTATATGGTTCTGTTTTAGTTGTAAATGTTTCTATTACTCCTTCACTATTACTTACTTCTAGTGTTGCTCCTGCAATATATTCTCCTGTTTCGCTGTCTATTTTGTTAATTACTAAAGAGCCTGTTGTATTAGTAATAGTATAAACAGCATCAGTTGTATTCTCATTAAAATTAATTACTACTTGTTCATCACTTTTAATATAACCAGTTGGTGCTTCTACTTCTTCTAAATAATATGTTCCATAACTTAGACCTTCTATTACAGTTGGAACATTACTACTTGTAAATGTTTTTACCTCTTCTTTATTTTCATCTAAAAGTCTTAGTGTTGCTCCTGCTATATATTCTCCTGTTGTACTATCTACTTTTCCTAAGTTTAACTTTGTCTTTTCATTTTCTATTACTACTTGGATACTCGTTGTATTATCATCAATTGTAAAGCTTTGTTTATTATTTAGAGGTACATAACCATCTGGTGTTTTTAATTCTTCTA
>CAZJKS010000181.1:0-1559 GCA_964546695.1 uncultured Muribaculaceae bacterium
CCTTTGATGGATAGAAAACAGGTCTTCTAAGCTGTCCCAGATATCAACGTTCCCTGTCCTCTCCCCCGCTTCTATGTTCTGGTAGTACCTGATGTTGATACCCAGATAATCAGCTACCTGCTGCTGGGTCATGCCCTTGTCTTTTCGGGCTTGCTGCAAGATCGTGCGCTTCATGGCTACTACTCTTCCCTACTCTTCCTTACTCTTCCCTACTCTGCCTAAAACGGGCAATCTTCCGAATACAGATCGTCGCTGCTCTCTTGCTTCTTGCCGCCCGCTAGCTCGATCTCATCAACGATGATGTCCACCTTGCTGCGCTTGCTCCCGTCCTTCTCCCATTGGCTCCACCGCAAGCGCCCGGACACACATACCTTGCTACCCTTGGTGAGGTAGCGTTCCAGGCTCTCCGCCCGCTTCCCGAAAAGCGTGCAATCAAAGAAGTTCGGCCTGTCTTCCCACTCGCCCGTCTGCTGGTTCTTGACGCGATCATTCACCGCAAGCGAGAAGCTGCCGACATATGCCCCTGATGCGGTGCTTCTTAGCTCCATGTCGCGTGTCAAGTTGCCGCTTAGTGTCACCGTGTTGATGCTCATCCTCTGTACTCCCTGTCTATCTGCGCTTCCAACAATCGAGCGTCTAGCTTGTAAACATTCAGTGCCTCGCGGGCGCTCTCATACTCGGCCTCTGCGCAATCGCGAGCGAAGAGCTTCTGCGATACCTCCTCATCGCCTTTGATGGTGAGCTGAATCATGGTGGCGCTCTGACCGTTTGCCTGCATGGCAAGCGCCCGCTTTGCCTTGGCTGTCTGATACTCAGCCTCAGCAACCGCCAAAGCTACACCGCGCTCTTTGAGCTGGCTGCTTGCGGTCTTCATCAGCTCGCGATCCCGTATAAGCTCCGAGAGAAGATCACTCATGACTCTTCCCTCAGCTCGTTAGCGACTGCTAAGAACCAGTCGCGGTTCTCCTTGTTGGCCTCATAATCAGGCCGCGCCCTCACGCCTGCCGCGATCTTCTCTGCGTTGCTCCCATGGGCTGCGGCATAAGCTTTGCAAGCGTCCATGAGTTCCCGCTTTGCCTGCTCTAAAAGGCTCGGAGCCTTTGCAGGCGCTTTCTTCTCCGGGGCTTTCCTGGGCTGCCTTGCATCCTGGCAAGCGTCCGGGTCGTTTTGGCTGTCATCAATCGCAAAGAGGCCACAGGCGGCGTACTTGCGCGCATAGCTTGATGCTGCGCCGCACGATTGCTCGATGCTCATGTGTTGGGGGGTCTCGTTGATCGCAGCGAAAGCTGAGGCGCTGACCTCTTCGCCCGCCTCGTTTATGAGCTTGCAGGTAGAGACGCAAACGCCGTCTTCGTAGGTGTCCGCATACACCACAGCGCAGCCCTGAGAGGCCGCTAAGGGCTTCACAGCCTCGTTGATGTCTTCAATGTTGCGGTAGCGGTATTTATTCACCTGTTGGCCTTTCGAGTCTTTGAAGGTACTCTGTTGATCTTTCGGGGCTCTAAGGGCGCTCTGAATGGCCACCAGGGACGCGACGATGTTACTCATTGTCACCCTCC
>CAZJKS010000182.1:0-1537 GCA_964546695.1 uncultured Muribaculaceae bacterium
GAGCAGAGGACTGAAAATCCTTGTGTCGCTGGTTCAATTCCCGCTGGAGCCACCATAAAATGAACTAAACTAGGAATTACCTAGTTTTTTTGTTTCTAACTCATGGTTTATTTTACTACATTTTGATTAATAAGAAAATATTTGATTTATCTGTAAAATATCGATATTATTTAATTTAAAAGTATATCTTATTTACTGAAGTTTAAAAATAGTGCTTTTTCTTTTGGCTAAATTATGGTAAAATGAAGTTAGAAAGGGGAATTTATGAGTAACTTTAAGTTGCAAAAAGATGAAGATGTAGTGAAAATAAATTCCAACATTAAAGTAGAGGCTAATGAAAACATCTTTATTCTAACATTATTTTTAACTAATCAAAGGTTAGTATTAATGCGTGATATAAACAAAGAATTGGTTTTTAATACTTTTCTTTCTGCTAGACTAGTAGAAATTCCTGAAAATTTAGAAGTAGCACTTGTTGTTGATTTAGATATAATTAAGGAAATAAAATATTGTGGAAGAAAAAACATCATAACCTTTAAAGATAACGATAATAAGTTAATATTATACTGTGAAGATATTACCAATGCCATTTAGCAAAGGAGCAATGAAAAGAATGTCAAAAATAGTCAATGAATTAAAAAAAGAATATAAGAGAACTAAAAAAAGTAGTATTTTAGTTTATTTTGCTTTACGTTTTTTGGTTATTTTATGTTTAATAAGACAAATATTTTTAGGGCATATAGACAGTGCTTTATTATGTGTATTATCCCTAATCTTACTTCTTCTACCTATAATTATCCAAAAAAAATTTAAAATTACTTTACCCAACACTTTAGAAGTAATTATCTATGTCTTTATTTTTGCTGCCGAAATCTTAGGCGAAATATATAACTTTTATGGTAATATTCCAAATTGGGATTTAATCTTACATACTCTAAATGGTTTCTTATGTGCAGCTGTGGGGTTATCGTTAATTGATTTATTGAATAATAATATTAAAACAATTAAATTAACTCCGGCTTATGTTGCTTTAGCGTCATTTTGTTTTAGTATGACTATTGGTGTTTGTTGGGAATTTATAGAGTATGCTTTTGATAAAACAACTTTAGTAGACATGCAAAAAGATGAGTTAGTAACTAGTATAACCTCAGTTGAATTTGATCCTACTAAGAGTAATAAAGCGATCAAAATAAAAGGGATAGCTAAAACAGTTTTGTATGATAATAATAATTTAGAATTAATAACTATTGAAGGTGGATATTTAGATATTGGTTTAAATGATACAATGGAAGATTTATTAGTAAACTTTATAGGTGCTTCTATCTATTCTACTTTAGGATACTTTTATATTAAGAACCGAGATAAATATAAACTTGCTAGTAAATTTATTATAACGAAACAGGAATAGTTTGAAAAAGTACTATACGATATTTACATTTAGATATTTTTAGTTATGAAGCTTTTGAATATTGGATGCAAGAATAAAAAGAACTTTATTGTCATAAAAAAAAGGGGTAAGCGTACTGTTTATTAGAGG
>CAZJKS010000183.1:0-1511 GCA_964546695.1 uncultured Muribaculaceae bacterium
GTCATTCGATAGGAAAGTCTTGACAAGTCTCTTTTAACATTAGGAACATAGACACAAACCAAGAAAAAATTATCATATTCGAGTGTTATAACCCTACCTTCATGGTCATGAATATCAATATCTATACCATAAGAAACATCAAGTGGTTTAACTCTAGAATAAACTGCCACTCCAGAATAACCTTTCTTATCGGCTGTGTTTAAGTAAAAGTTATAACCATCAGGTTTAAATGGAATCTCACTTTCAATTGCTTTTACTTCCTGCAAACAATAAATATCGGCATTACTCTCTTTAAAGAAGTCTTCAAACCCTTTCTTTAAACAAGCCCTAAAACCTGCTACATTAAAAGATACTATCTTCATAACACACCTACTTACTATTCATCGCTTGTAAAGCCGTTATAGCAACAACTCCCACTATATCATTAGCATTACATCCACGCGATAAATCGTTAACAGGTTTTGCAAGCCCCTGTGTAACTGGGCCATATGCTTTAGCTTTAGCAAGACGCTCTGTAATCTTATAGCCAATATTTCCTGCATCTAAATCTGGAAAAACCAAAACATTCGCCTTTCCTGCTACTTTACTATTAGGTGCCTTACTCTTAGCAACCTCTGGAACAACAGCAGCATCAAATTGTAACTCTCCATCTAAAATAATATTAGGATACTCTTTCTTAGCAAGCTCTACAGCCTTAACTACTTTATCAACATCAGCACATTTAGAAGAACCAAAAGTAGAATGAGAAAGATAAGCAATAACAGGTTCTTCTTCTACTAATAATTTAAACGTATCAGCACTGCTTTTTCCAATCTCTACTAACTCTTCACTACTAGGATTTTGAATCATTCCACAATCAGAATAAACAAACACACCATCAGAACCATAGGAACAATTAGGAACAACCATCAAAAAGAAAGCAGAAGCAACTTTTGTATCTTTACTAGTTTTAATTATTTGTAATGCTGGTCTTAATGTATCAGCACTACTATGACACGCTCCAGACACAACCCCATCAGCATAGCCATCTTTAACTAACATATTAGCAAAATAAACATAATCATTTAAAATAGTATTCTTAGCATCATCTAAACTAATACCTTTATGTTTTCTAAGAAGATAATAATCATTAATTAACTTTTCACTGTCACTAAAAGTCTCTGGATTAATAATAGTAACACCATTAATATCAATATTATTATCTTTGGCAAGACTTTCTATTTCACTTTCCTTACCTACTAAAATAATATCAGCGAAAGCTTCTTTTTTTATAATAGAAGCAGCCTCTAAAACTCTAACATCATTAGATTCAGGTAAAACTATTTTCTTAAAATCATCTTTAACTCTCACTTTTATTTTATCAATAAATTCCATCAAATCATCTCCATTAACATTTTATCAAAGCAAAAGATTTAAGTCTATATCAAATATAATTTATTATAAAAGAAAAATAGGGCCCCACAGAATCCCATAGGCCCCTTGCAAAAATGATTTAACATTTTTTTCTCGCA
>CAZJKS010000184.1:0-1510 GCA_964546695.1 uncultured Muribaculaceae bacterium
TCCCCATTTACTACCATAATTCCAGGCGCAAGTGAAACAGCCGGCCGGACCCCGTTGGAGTAGTTCACGTAGCTGCCGAGCAAGTAGCCATTGGAGTTCACGATGAAGCCGTACGCGTAGTAGCTGAAGTAGTCAGGCGAAAGACTCCACCATCTATGCCCCGTATATAAGTAATAACTGGTATTAGTAGTAGAACCTCCCGCTCTTGCTCCTGCTAAGATTATCTCATCTGCTGTTAATAACCCTACCGGATAATCTAATGCTCCATTACCATTATATTCACTTACTGTAAAGGAATCATTTACTGATGGACAATCTAAACTTGGACTCGCACTACTATACCTTCCATATGCTCCAAAATATGAATTACTCGTTCCTCCTGTATCTTTACTCGTTAATGGTCCACTATAAAGGCTCCTATCATTACACCATACTGTATCTTCTAAATAATCTGTATACCCTTCATCTTCACTACTTTCTTTTGCTATATTTTCACTATACCAACTATCTATTGCCGTTTTTATGGTTGAATCATATGTATTCGTAAACATTTCTTCCTTAGCATCTTCTATATCTACTCCATTACTTAAGGTTAAATAATAGGCATAACTACTATCTCCAAAATAATGAATATAATAGACACTACTACAAGTGCTTTCCGTTGAAAAACAGGTATAGTGATATCCATTTGCAAGTGTTGTTCTATCACTGCTCCAGCCATTACTACTAGTATATGTAGTTTCTAAAGTGTAAGTTTGAGTTTCTTCATTCCAAATTACATCATTTCCATATATTATTTCTGTATTTATACTACTCGCACTCATTCTACTATATGTATATCTTGTCCCATACATATATCCGACATCGGCTGGTGATGTAGAACTTGAATTAAATGCACTAGTTGAAGATAACTGTGATGCTTCTCCTGTATTATTACAGTTTCCATCAGTAGGAACTCCATCATAAATTAACTTTACTCCTCCAGTTGAAGTTGTCCTTACTGCAAGCCAACAATATCCTGCAAATAACACATGGTTGTTATCTACATCTCCTCTATAGTAATATACAGGATATTCGTCATTTTCTGTTCCACTAAACGTGTAGACTCCTTCTCCATTACTTTCTGATGATATTCGAGCAAAATTTATTCCACTATCTGACCCTGATGTTGATTCTTGCATTATTTTATACAAGGTCGTTACTGTTGATATCTCTCCATCCATTGACTTTGTTAATGATAACTCTCCCCATGTCGCTCTTATTACTACATCAGACTCAGGCATCGTAAAGTAATCATCATTTATCTTATCTACATCTTCTGTTACTATCTCCCATCCTTTAAATTCATATCCATCACAACTAGGTTCACTTTGACTTATTAAAACGGTTTCAAATACAGAATGTGTCTCTTCGCTAGGTATGTTTTCTACACTACATCCACTAGGATCATTCCCATCATATATTACTTCATATTTATCCTGTAATATAGGTGTATCTTTACTTTCTACAT
>CAZJKS010000185.1:0-1498 GCA_964546695.1 uncultured Muribaculaceae bacterium
AGAGGAGGATAAGAATGAAAGTAGAAATTAAAAAAGTAATATGGCCATCCTTATTAAGTTCTATATTTTTACTGTTATTAGGATTGCTATTATTTTTTAAATCAAGTGCAACCTTAATTGGTATATCCTATATAATAGGCGCACTTTTAATAGCTTTAGGTGTTCTTGCTATTCTTAACTATATAAAAAGTAGCTACAAAGATATTTTTGTAAAACTAAATATCATATATGGAATTGTTAGCATTGTAGCAGGTATATTTTTAATAACTGTTCCTGAATTTATTGGTAGTATAATCCCCGTTGTTGTTGGCATTGTTGTTATTATCAGCAGTTCATTAAAAATCCAACAAGCTCTTATCCTTCAAAAAAATTCTAATAAGTACTTTATCCCATCATTAACTATAGCAATTATTTGCTTGGTGTGTGGTGTAATAATTTTATTTAATCCATTTACAAGCGCAGTAGTTATAACTCAATTAATTGGTTTAATAATGATTACTTATGCTATACTAGATATAATTAATACAATTCTATTGAAAAAAAGTGGTGGTATAAGTGTAAAGATTAGTTCGAATAACAAAAATAATAAAGAAAAAAACGTAAAGACCGCTAAGGTCGTTAAGGAAGTGGATGATGAATAGTGCAAATACAATTACTTTTTAATTTAAAGAATTTTCTAACTGATTTAGGAGAAAAGATAAATGATTTTTTAAGCAAATACACTGGCAATGCATCTTTTTGGGTAATTACTGCTGTAATAATATTAATAATATGTTATTGGGCTATAAGATATTTTGGTAAGGAGTAAGTAAGTTTGCTTGCTCTTTATTATTTGAAAGGTAAAGATTAATATGGAAAGATTAAAAATAGGGCATAAATATCAAATTCATAGTTATAAGCATAATGGACAATTATACAAAGCTTGGGATGAAGCGACTCTTTTACATTACAATTTTAAAGAGGGCATTTTAGTGTTTGCTAATAACTGTACAACTGTAACAGAGAAAGATGGTCATACTTGGAATACTAAGGAACCAGCTATATTATATTTTTTTACAAATAGATGGTACAATATAATAGGACAATATAAAGGTAGAGGCATCTATTATTACTGCAATATGGCAAGTCCTATAATAATAGAAGAAAATACAATTAAATATATTGATTATGATTTAGATGTCAAAGTTTATCCTAGTGGAGCTTTTAAAGTCTTAGATAAAAATGAATATATTTATCACAAAAACAAATTTCATTATCCTAAAGAACTTGATTATATCCTGAAAAAACAATTAAACTATTTAATACACGAAATAAGAATTAAAAAAAATTTTTTTAAAAATGGTGATATAGAAAAGTGGGTAAAAGAATATTTGAAGTTAAAAGATGAAAAAAGTTAATCAAAAAGGTAAATACAACTTTGAAAAATTAACTGCAACTATTCCTTTTTTTAGGTTGTATTTATTCCTCAATTCAGTAAAAAATAAAAAAAGTAAAAAAA
>CAZJKS010000186.1:0-1465 GCA_964546695.1 uncultured Muribaculaceae bacterium
ATAAAGACAAAAGTGTTTGACTAGTAAAGACTTTTATGATAAAATCATATTGTTTGTAGCTTGTTATACCTCGTAATAGTAAGCTGTAAACCGCATTGAAAAGGTAGAAATTACTATTAGAGTAATACCTTAAAAGCGAGTCTTTAGTAAAAAAGGAGGTTAAAAAATGTACGCAATAATTAAAGTTGGTGGAAAGCAATATCGTGTAAGTGAAGGAGATGAAATCTTCGTAGAAAAGTTAAATGCTAATACTGATGATATTGTTACTTTTAATCAAGTATTAATGCTTGATTCTAAAGTAGGTTCCCCTTATTTATCTAACGTAACAGTAGAAGGTGTTGTTTTAAAAAATGGTAAAGCTAAGAAGATACGTGTTTTTAAGTATAAAAACAAATCTAGAAGTAACCGTAAAACACAAGGACACAGACAACCATATACTAAAATTAAAATTACTAAGATTAATGGATAGTTATGATTAAAGTAAAAGTAGAGAAAGAAAAAGGTTATTTTAAAAAGATAAGTATCTTAGGACATGCCATGTATGATGAGTATGGTAAAGATATAGTTTGTAGTGCCGTTAGTGCTATTGTTACTACTACTATAAACGGAATACTTACTATTGATAAAAGTACTATTACTTATCTTGCTAGTAGTAAAGGCTTAACTATTAAAGTATTAAGTAATGATAGAATAACTCAATGTTTACTTAAAAATATGTTAAGATTACTTAAAGAATTAGAAATGAAATATAAAGAAAATATAGAAATACAGTAAGGAGGGACTAAAAGTGGAATTTTTAAAATTAAATATTCAGTTTTTTGCTCATAAAAAAGGACAAAGTTCTACATCTAATGGACGAGACTCTATTGGACGTAGATTAGGTGCTAAAGCATCTGATGGAGAATATATAACTGCAGGTAGTATTATCTATCGTCAAAGAGGAACAAAAATATTTCCAGGAACTAATGTAAAACGTGGAAATGATGATACATTATATTCTACAGTTGATGGTATAGTTAAATATGAACGTAAAGGAAGAGATAAGAAACAAGTTTCTGTATACGAAGTAGAGGCTTAAAAATCTCTTCTTTTTTTGTCAAGTTTTGTTAAATTGAAAAAAAGGACTTTTATATTAATGATTAATAGGGTATAATAAATTAGAAGATAGAAAGAAGGTTTGTTTATGAATTGGTTTATACAAAATACTACAAAAAATATATTTATAAACCTAGAAATAACAGTAAATTCTTTTTATCGTCTAGTAAAAGAATAGAGAAACTCTATCTTTTCATAATTTTATAATAAGGTAAATAATTGAGGTGATGTGTAAAAAAAAATAAAACCATTCAAATACTAATTACAAAAGGAGAGGTAAGAAAATGATTAAAAGAATACAAAAAGGAAAATTAATATTAATGAGTATTCTTACAATGTTTTTATTTGTAGGAGTACTAAATGTTAGTGC
>CAZJKS010000187.1:0-1455 GCA_964546695.1 uncultured Muribaculaceae bacterium
GAAGATGCATACATTGTCATCAAAAATTCATAAGCATCTCCAAATAAATCTATGTTGTTTTCTTGATAATCTCCTAATTTTAAATCACCAATAGCATTAAGCATTTTAATTAGTTTTTGATTTCTTTCATCTACTGTATTTCCTAACTTATTATCTATTGTAAAATCATCAAATAATCCTTTTACATCATCTTCTGATGCTGTTCCTCTAGCAGATGCTTCAATGTTATTAAAGACATTTGAAATTGTTACATTTAAATTTTCATTTTGGTCAGCATTTTTTCGGATATTGCAAAATAATTCACTTGGTAAAATGAAGAATCCTTTTTCTTCTAGTATTTGTTGTTTTCCCATTATTGCTTCTTCATCTGTTATATTTCTATATTCAAAATTAGAAATACCTGCTTTTCTTTGGTTTTCATTAACATAATGTTCTATATTTTCTGAAATAAATCTATAGAATAATAATCCTAATACATACTGTTTGAAATCCCACCCATCTACAGATCCTCTTAATTCATTTGCTATTTTCCATATAGTTTTATGTAATTCTTCACGTTCTTGTTCTTTTTTATTACTCATTTTCTTACCTCTTCTATTACTTTTTAAAATAATCAAATCTATTAGTTAGTATTCCTCCCCATCTAGGATTCGAATACAAAATACATTCCATTTCTGATATTTTATCAATTTCTACTTTTTGATGTATCTGATTATATTTTTCATCATCATTTCCTATTAATTGATTGGTTTCTTCGTCTAGATTTTTCCATTTTGATAAATATATAAAATCATGTACTTCACCATCAAATGGTATAGAGCTTCTTAAATTAACTCTTAATGGATTAGCATACCCAGTATATACAGTTCCGTCACTCATAGAACACTTACTCATCATTCCGTTTGTGTTTCTTAGATTTTCTAAAGTAAGATCTTCTTTTTTATTGAAAGTGCCATTTTTATTATAAAAAATAATTTTTTTCATCTTTCTCCACCTAAAATAACTCTTTTACTATTAAATCTTCTGAATGTAAATTATTATTTTTACCTAATAATAAATTCTCATAAAATCTAATTAAATAAGTTTTATCTTCTTTGATATTTAAATAATTATTGAAATAGTTACTTCTAACTAGTGCATTTCTAAAATATACTGATTTATCTTTAAATAGTGAATTATCTACACTATATCCTAAACTAATTAAATATTTTTCTATGAATATTGCTGTTGTTCTAGTATTACCTTCTTTAAAAGGATGTGCTTGCCATATATTAGATGTAAAATCAGTAATATTTTTAATGACTTCTACAATATTCATATCTTCGTAGTTTTTTTCTTTTTCTAGACTAATATCATATTCTAATGATTCAGTTAATGTTTTAGAGTCTCCATAGGCAACCGAATCATTATTTAATATTTTTTCATGTTTAGAAAAATCTATTTTTCTAAACTCTC
>CAZJKS010000188.1:0-1440 GCA_964546695.1 uncultured Muribaculaceae bacterium
TATTAATGAGTATTCTTACAATGTTTTTATTTGTAGGAGTACTAAATGTTAGTGCTGACCAGGAAAATGTAACTATATCAACAGGTGATAGTAACATAATAACAAATACTGGTTCATTAACTGTTACAGGGGTAAATACAGATGATAGTCTTAGTGCTTATAAAATATTAAATGCATATTACAGTAATAACTCTATTACTTATCAATTTACAGATTTGTTTAGTGCTTTTTTATCAAGTGAATATGCAAATACTGCAGGATTTAGTAGTTTAACTGTAGATTCGTATTTAGGTTATACATCAGGAAGTGGATCTACAAGTGATATCACATTAACTAGTGATATTAACAAGTTAGCAGGAGCTTTTGCTCAATATATTAGAGCTAATATAAACACAATTAGTACAACTTATGCGAGTTCTGTTGTTACGTTGACTACTTCTGGTACAAGTGCTACTGCTACTGGTGTAACAGTAGGTGCATACTTAGTATTACCTACTAGTACTACTAAAGTATACGGTGCTATGATTGGAAATGTAGAGATAACTGCAGATAGTGGTACTTGGACTTTAAAAGATGGACAAATCAATGCTAAAGCATCTGATGTAGGTATTACAAAAACAGCAAATAATGCTAGTGCTACAATTGGTGATGATATAACATATACAATTGTTGGAACAGTGCCTACTTATCCATCAAATGCTCTAAGTAAAACATATACAATAACAGATACTCTAACTGATGGATTGGATTTTGCTATTAGTAGTACTAGTGACATTACTATACTTGATGGAGAAACTCAGTTAACAATAAGTGGAAGTGATGGTAGTTATACAGCATCAAGTGGTAGTAATACTGTTGCAACTATCACAATTAGTGGAAGGACGATGACAATTGTATTTGATGCTGATTATATAACTAGTAACACTGTTACAGTTACATATAAAGCAAGACTTAATAGTAATGCCTATGTAGGAACTAATGGTAATCTTAATACAAATACGGCTGAATTAACATATTCTAATGACCCATATACTTCAGGAAGTTCTACATCAACAAGTACTAATACTACAGTAAATACTTATGGTTTAACTATTTATAAAACTGATGGAAGTACAGGCTTAAGTGGTGCAGTATTTGAAATACGTAAAGGTTCATCAGATGGAACAGTAGTTGGCACTATAACAACAGAAAATGATGGTTATGGTTCTCATAAAGGTCTAGCTGAAGGAGAATATTATTTAATAGAAACAACAGCACCTACAGGTTATGTTTTAAATAGTACTCCTATAAAAGTAGTTATAGGTTCTGAGTATAATAGTAGTGATACAACAGTTAGTTATGAAGACTCTACTGGTTACTATACTGCAACAATTCTAAATACTGCTCAAGGTTCATTGCCATTTACAGGTAGTGTTGGAACTATCGTTATTACTGGAATAG
>CAZJKS010000189.1:0-1439 GCA_964546695.1 uncultured Muribaculaceae bacterium
ATATTTAAACCCTTTAATTGAAAAGTGATTGATATATTGATATAATAAAAAAGAAAGAAAGGTAATTAGTATGAAGATAATAACTTTAGATGAAATAAGCTTTGATAAATTTGCCCAAAGTCATAAATATCGTAATTATTATCAAACATCTTCTTATGGGAGAACTATTAAAAATCATGGTTATGATATTCATTATATAGGTATAGTAGATGATTCGGGTAATCTTTTGGGAGCTTCTTTACTATTATATAAAGAAGTATTAATGAATTATAAAATTGCCTATGCTCCAAGAGGTTTTCTTTTTGATTATACAAATATAAATGATTTAAAAGAGTTTACTACAAGATTAAAAAAATTATTAGGTAAACAAGGGTTTATTTCTGTTACAATAGATCCATATTTACCTGTTAATATTAGAAATAAAAGTGGAAATATAATTAATATGAATAATGAGGCTAATATTGCCTTAGAGAATTTAAAAGCAAGTGGTTATAATTATTTAGGTCCTACTCTTTTCTTTGAAACTAGAAAGCCACGATTTGAGGCAATTGTAACGTTAGATAAAGATATTAAAGATATATATCAAAGCTTTGAGAAAAGAGTAAGACATAAGATAAAGAAAGCTATTAGAAGTGGTGTAGAAATATATAAGGGTAATAAGGATGATTTAGAGTTATTTTATGAGCTTATTAAGAAGAAATATGATAAGCCACTTGGCTACTATATAGACTTATATAATAATTTTGATACGTGTTTAGATTTATATTTTGCTAAGTTAAATACAGAAACTTTTGTTATTACTAGTAGATTGCAATACGAAAAAGAAATAGAGACTAATAATGAGCTTGCTAATAAAATTCAAATTTCTAATAATGAAAATGTTAAAAGAAAACTTATTAATGAGAAAATGGAGTCTGATAAGCTAGTAAATACTTATAAAAAAAATCTTGTATGGGCTACTAAATTACTTAAAGATAATCCTAATGGTTTAATTATTGGAACTTCTTTAAATCTTTGTTATGATAATGTTTGTTATTTGATTATAGAAGGCTTTAACCAAGAGTTTAAAACTCTAAACTCTAATTATCTTATCAAATGGAAAATGATAAATGATTACAAAAATAATAATATTAAATATATTAATTTTAATGCTATAAGTGGTGAATTTACAAAAGTTACAAAATATAGTGGTTTAAATGAAATGAAATTAGGTTTTAATTCATTAGTTACTGAATATATTGGAGAGTTTGAACTTATAATAAACTCTTTACCTTATAATTTATATAAAAATTTAAACAAAGAGAAGAAAAAATAAAATATTCTAGCAGCTAGAATATTTTTATTTTGACCTTTTGTTTCAACTTGAATATATTGAAAAATTAACACACTAGACTTGATAAGACCTATCCATACAACTCTTCTTCAGTTGAAACTTCATA
>CAZJKS010000190.1:0-1411 GCA_964546695.1 uncultured Muribaculaceae bacterium
TAATAAATTTGACATAATTTCTCCTCCTTGTATAAAAATATACTACTATTTATGTTATTTGTCGTTAGTTTAATCTTACAGAACCTTACTTTTTTGTAATATTAAAAGATCTAACTTACATTAGATCCTATCTTCTATGAGAAAGTTGCATCATAGATTTACTTAATTGTTTAACTTGTTCATCAGTAACAGGAGTATCTTTTATAATACCACTTGTATGTATAATTTTTCTATTTTCAGGTAGTAATAAATGGGATTCTGATAAAACCATATCTTTATTATCAAAATATAAGTGCTTTATACTAGTACTTTCAATAAAATCATTTTTAAAATTAAGAGTTATTTCTAAAGCAGATGGAAATGTCTCAGTTATGTCTGATAAACTAGGGAGTGTAACATTTAATCTATCCTGTTGCATTGTTAATTGAAATTCATGTATATGACCATGCAACATTAAAGATGCATCTCGATTCATTATCACTCCTCCAGGTATATGATGACATAATTGAATTTTATCTTTTTTCATATTAATTAATGTATTATTAAAATTCCCAATAACAATATCATGTCTATAATTATTGCACATCTCTATAATATCAATACTATCTCTATAAAAAGCACTAAAATCATGATCTCCACCTACTGCAAATGTTAAAATGCTCGTATCATGTGGGTATCTTTCAATAAAATATTCAGCTTGTTCATATGAACTAGTAATTCTTTGTGGACTATTAGAGTAAGCACCATCTATTATGTCTCCACCACAAAAGATAAGATGAATATCATTTTTAATGCAATAATTATAAGCCCTATCAATTAAATCCAGTCTTTCTTTTTCATTACCAAAATGTAAATCTGATATTGCTAATACTTTTATGGTATTTGCAGACTTAGGAACGATAATTGTTTTATCATTATTTTCTGTTCGCTTCAAATCTTTAATCTTATTAATACTTTTATAATGTACATCTCCATTAATACTATAATTTCTCGTATATTTAACACCTTTATTTTTTAATTCTAATAAAAGTTTATATAGTGTGTTATCATCAATTTTTAAAGTATCACATATTTCTTTAGTATCTTTACCATCTTGTAATAAATCTATTAAAGACTTTAACATATCATTTGAATTAACTGTATTTTCAGGAGAAGTTATTTCCATAGTCATTTCTTTGGTATTACTTTTCCTGTTTTTAAATAATACATTTTTTAACTTTGGAATAACACTACCATAAAATTTAGCAGATAATTCTTTATTCCAACCTTCTCTTGGCAAAGGATTATGTAAATCTTCTCCATAACGTTCTCTAATAATTAATTTATCATCCATAGATAAACTAAAAATAGCATCATCAATTTCATTTTCAGTATAATCATTTAAATATTCATAAATAGATTGTAATTTTTT
>CAZJKS010000191.1:0-1393 GCA_964546695.1 uncultured Muribaculaceae bacterium
TAGATAACAACCATGTATTATTTGCAGATTATTGTTGGTTGATAGTAAGGACAACCTCTACAGGAGGAGTAAAGTTAATTTATGATGGAAAGCCTGATGGTGAAGGAAACTGTAATAATACAGGAGAAGCATCACAGTTATCTTCAACTAGTGCATTTAATTCAAGTTATACATCACCAGCTGATGTAGGATATATGTATGGGACAAGGTATGTATCTACTTATAGAAGTATGAGTAATATAGGTTCAGAAATAATATATGGAAATGATGTAGAATGGGATGGCTCAACTTATACATTAAAAGATACATATATTAGTAATAATGGCTGGAGCACAGATAGAACAACACTTGCAAATGGATATCACTATACTTGTTTTTCAACGGAAAGCACTTGTAGTAGTGTATATTATATTCATTATTTTGGAAGTAGTGCTTCTTATCTAACCTTAAGTAATGGAGTAAATATTGAGAAAGCTAAGAAAGATATGTTTACGAATACATATGATTCAACCATAAAAACGGCAATAGATAATTGGTATAGTGAAAATATAGCAAAAGAAGATAGTGAAGAAGAAGGATATACGGATTATTTAGAAGATACAGTATGGTGTAATGATAGGAGTATTATTACAGGACCATTAAAGGATAAAGATACAGGAGGAACGAGTTTTTCAGAGTTTGGAGCATATGGAAGGTGGGAAAGTGCGACTCCAAGTTTAGAATGTCCATCAGATAATGATGCATTTACAGTAAGCGAAGGAAATGGAAATGGAGATTTAAAATATCCAGTAGGGTTATTAACAGCAGATGAGATAGTATTAGCAGGAGCAAGAGCGGGAGGTACTGCTGCTAATACAAGTTATTACTTATTTGCGGGGCATAGCTGGTGGAGTCTTTCGCCTTTAGATTTCGATAACAATGGCGCCGTGGCGGGCTTCCATGTGTATGCTAGTGGTACCTTGAGCTTTAACTACATGTACAACTCCTACGGAGTCAGACCTTCTATTTCCCTTGCGCCTGGAATTGCGGTAGTAAATGGGGATGGTACTAGTACTTCGCCATATGAAGTTGCAACTAACTGAGAAGGATATGTATGGATAATAATTCCATACTTTCAGCCCTTAGTAACGGACAGTTCTAATTAAAGTGTTAGAAAATAAAGGAGACAAATCTAGTGTGTAAATAAAAAAACATACTAGATTTTTATTTATCAAAAATAATATGAGGAGATGATATAAATGGAAAAACTAACAATGAATGATTGTATTAAGAGAAAACTTGATAATACTTATTTAGTTGTATATGTAATTAGAAATGAAATTAATGACCTTGTCAAGTCTAGTGTGTAAATTTCTATAAATCATTATCTAGACATTATCTTCTCTTTAACTTT
>CAZJKS010000192.1:0-1382 GCA_964546695.1 uncultured Muribaculaceae bacterium
CAACGGAATTGTTTATTTCTTCCATAGAAGAAAACTCGCCCATTGTCCTGATGGTATAGTCGCGCGTCTGCTCGGTGATTTTTCCGCCGCCAAGCTCAAGGTTCTGCGCGGCAAGCGACGTTGCGACCGATGTAAGCGTAAGGCCAAAGGCATCGAGGCGGTTCTTGTCAATCTCGACGCGGATAATCTTTTCATCACCGCCTGAAACCCTTGTTTCGGCAACGCCCGATGCTTGCGTAATCAAGTCTGCGATTGTCTCGTCAGCGTACTCGCGAAGCTCGTTTGCTGACATATTCCCGCGCACTGCAATCCGCATAATGGGCCGCGATGAAGCGTCCATCTTCATAATGCTCGGGCTGTCGCAGTCATCGGGGAGAAAGTCGCGCACCATGTCAATCTTGTCGCGAATATCGCTTGTGGCAACGTCAAGATCCGTGCCATAGTTAAACTCAAGCATTATCATCGAAACTTCGTCCATCGAATAGGACGTTATAGAATCAAGGTCGCTTACGCTTACAAGGGTTCCTTCCAAGACTTCCGTAACAGACTTTTCTACAGATTCAGGCCCCGCGTTGTCATACGATGTGTAGACAAGAATCATAGGACTTTCAGTATCAGGAAAAAGGTCAATGGGGATGCTACTTACAACAAAGACGCCCATTATGCCCAGAAGCGTGAAAACAATGAGAGTAAGGACCGGATGCGTAACGGCAGCTTTTGACGGGCTCATGCGGCGCTTCCTCCTGCGGGTCCTGCATCCGCTTTCGCCGTTTCAACCGAGTCTGCCTGCAAAAGGGAGGCTGAAACCGCAGAAATATCGCGAATTGAAGCGCCGTCATAAAGAAGGTGCATTCCCTCGATAATCACCCTATCATTATCATTAATCCCGCTTACAATCTCTGTAAGACCGTCAACGGTCATGCCCACGTCAACATTACGCTGGATGGCGCGCGAGCCGTCCTCGCTTACCACAAAGACGTGCGGCGTTCCAAAGGAAGTGAGAATGGCAGTCTCGGGGACTACAATCGCATTATTCTTTTCTGTTGTGAAGAGCCTTACCTTGGCGTACATGCCGGCGTTGATGCGTGGGTCGTCTTCGTTAAAGGTAAGCTGGAGCTCCTTTGTCCTTGAAAGGGAGTCCACAACGGGGGAAACCCGCACTACAGTCGCCGCAAACTCAACGCCGGGATAGGCATCTAGGGTAACGACAGCCTGCATTCCCGTTGACAAAAGGGCGGAATAGCGCTCCGGCACGTTGGTGGTAACCTGAAGGTCGTCAATGCTGCCTATAACGGCTATGGCTGTGGAAGTGGTTACAGTGCTGCCCGGCTGAAGCGGTTGCGACGTAATTGCCCCTGAAAGGGGCGCTACAACGGGACTTA
>CAZJKS010000193.1:0-1377 GCA_964546695.1 uncultured Muribaculaceae bacterium
TTGGCATATCTTTAGCGACAGCAACTCCCTCAAAGAGCGCCGTGAACTCGGTTATTTTGTCAAAGCCCCTGTACGCTATCTCGTAGTTTTCTTGCGCCAAAAAGCATAAACTCTCCATCATTCAGCCCCCGTTGCGCTGCTGCTCATGCCGCTATCCCATGACTTGCCGCTTGTGCTCTTGTAGGTTACCTGCTCCCACCACGGGACTTCCCTATATGGGACAACGACAGGATAGGTAACGGGGTAGGGAATAGTTTGCGCCTCTTCCTCCTTTGCCAAAGCCGAGTAGAGCATTGACCGTAGCTCCCTCATTTTTGCGACGGCCTCGTACAGGTCTTCGACATCGCGGCGGTCTGCGGCGATTTTTGCCTTCTCTTCTACCTCGTCCATCTTCTTTAGCATTTTCACCAAGTCTTCTGCCTTAATCTGCATCTATTCTTCCTCCATCTTTTTCTTGTCCAGCTGCCTCGCCCTCGCCATCAGCGCAACAAGGCAAGCTGTCGCATAATGACGCGGTTTAACCCCCGCCTCCTTCGCCCGCGCTTTAAGAACTTTGTAAAGGCTTGCGGGCAAGCGCACCATCATGTAGCGGCCGCCGCGCATTGCTCTTCCTCGCAGAGCGCCATTTGTATAGCGCGCATTTCACGGATATTCGCTAGGACTTTTTTTTCGTAGTCTTGCGCGATGAGAATGCGCTGCTCGGCATCTTCAAGGAACGAAGCGTCCTTTTGCCCTTTTTCGCTCCACCAGGCGAAGTCGGCCATGCAGTGTCCCATGAGCAAGAACGCATCGTGGCACAAGTCGCTTGACTTCTCGCTTAGCGCGTCCAGCTTTTCGTTTTTCCCGTTTTCTTTCATATATGGGTAATTATTCATTATTGCCCTCCTTAAAATGGGATGCCATCTGGCCAGTCGTCCTCAAACTCCGCCTCCGCGTTGCCGATATTGTTAGCGGGCACGGCGGGTTGGCCTGATTGAAGAGATTGAAACTGACCTGACGGAAGGGATTGCGATACCTGCACGTTCTCTGCGACTATGTAAATCTTCTCCCGCTTCGCCCGTGTCTGCCTGTCCTCCCAAGTGTCCCGCTCAAGCCGCCCGCAGACGGTAACCTTCGCGCCTTTGCACAAGCGCGGCTTCAGGCTTTCCGCGTACTTGCCCCAGACTACAACGTCAAAGAACGCCGATTTCTCTCCATAGCTGCCGTCGGCGTTCTTCACGCTCTTGTTCACGACAATGGAGAAGCTAAGCTTTGCCGTTCCGCTTGAAAGATACGTGAAGTCCCTCTCCCCTATGTCCCGCGCAACGCGGCCTGTAACAATTACGCTGTTGATGTCCGTCATGCTTGCCTCCTTTTCGCATGAAATGCGCTTGCAGT
>CAZJKS010000194.1:0-1351 GCA_964546695.1 uncultured Muribaculaceae bacterium
GCAGCTAGTGTTCTAGGTATACACTTGGCTAGGTCCTCTTTGTTTGCTCTGATAGGTTCCTCGGCTAATACCCAACGAGTTGAGTTAAGGTGCTTCATGTGTTCCCTTCTTTCGTCCCATAACTTGATGGCACACTTAAATAATTCCATGACTAGTCTAGTTATTTTGTCAGCCTTGTCTGATATATGTACTGTAGAGAACTTTTCCGCACTAGGGTCTAAGATGAAAGGTTTCCATTCACTTAACTCGAATATTACGAAGACAAGGTCAGTACTACCTCGTTCGTCAAGCTTTGACGTTATAATAAGTTCGGTTGGTATGTCTGTAGTACTAATGGTTTGACTTGTCTCATTGATCATAAGTGCATAGTCCAACTTATCTTCAAATGGTAATGAGTCTTTATGTTGTACAACCCATAAGTCAACAGGTATTGTACTTTGTGGTAACACCCCATGTGTAAGACAAGTACCAACCAGGCATTGTATGATCTTATTCTTCATAGCATTAAAGTCCATATATAAGACAGACGTTGGGTTGGTTGAAGTATAAGTTAGGTTCCTATTTAGGGTGTCTTGTATACCTTGAAAGTCAATTGGTTTCATTTTATATGGGTTCCCATATCTAGGTGTATACATCTTTCGGTTAATCATTATTCGGTCAACCTTCCTTTTCAATATCATGGCTGTTTCCATGTGTTGGTCATTGGCAAAGTCTAGTACACTAAAAGTGATTAATTGTTTTTGGTTAATAATGGCTTTCAATATATTATACGCATATAACATTATAATGTTAGCAACAGGTACTGTCTTAAGTACTTCTATCCTAGCAATTTCGTTTTGTTCAAGGTCTAACCCGTCGTCGTTCCAATGGTTCCATTGATCAATTGAAAATATGATGTAGGCCATACCTTCTTTGTCTTTTTTTCGTTTCGAGGCTATCATAAGTTTATTCTTACCTAACCCTTTAGTTGTTGACCGTACAGGTTGTGGTACGTCAGGTAGAGGTGTCTGGCGACC
The DNA here is from genome assembly GCA_964546695.1 of uncultured Muribaculaceae bacterium. Lineage (GTDB taxonomy): Bacteria > Bacillota_I > Bacilli_A > RF39 > UBA660 > Onthousia. Next base: position 1,017 of record CAZJKS010000194.1, read on the forward strand.
CTTATGCCAACCTCTTGTTTTAAGTTCAGGTATTAATTTGATATCACCCCTCCATTGTTCGTCAATGTAAAACATGTTGTCTGTTCTAGGTAAGAATTCTATGTGGTCAACTAAACCAAAGTCAACGATACTTATTCGGTTAGGAGTCACGTTATTAGTTCTTATAATACCTAACAAAGTTAATATAACCCTCCAATTTATTGTGTAACACCTATCCCATAATACGTCAGGTCGTTGTTTACCATTAGATACATGATGACATGCATCACACATTTGACGCCACATTTGGTCATAAAACCCGTTGTCGTTATTACGACAATAATGACTGAGGTGGT
>CAZJKS010000195.1:0-1347 GCA_964546695.1 uncultured Muribaculaceae bacterium
TTTTAATTCATTTTTAAGTTTTGTTAGTTGGTTATTAGATAACTTTTCTACTTTTTTGATTTGAGGTTTTTCAATTTCATCTAGTGAGACCAACTTGTTGTCGTTTAATAATCTATCAAGAACTTTTCTTAGATTGTTATAGTTGCCATCTAAAAATAATACTCTATCACGAGATAGATATAAGATGTTGGTGGCAAGAGAATTTATAAAGTACCTATCATGAGATATAAATATGATGCATCCTTTAAATTGTTTCAATGCTTGAATAAGCGATTCTTTTGTTACCATATCTAAATGGTTTGTAGGTTCATCTAATAATAAAATATCACATTCTTTTAAAGATAGATCGCAAAGTACGAGTCTTGTTTTTTCTCCATTAGACATACTATTTATTGTTTGGTAAACATCATCACCATTAAATAAAAATTGCCCAAGAGCATTTCTAATCTCTGTATCTAATAAAGAACTATGTCTTGTTTTAATAAAATCAAAAGGAGTTTTACTATTATCGAAATTGAAATCATTTTGTGTAACATAACCAAATTTTAATTTTCGTTTTTCAATTATTTTTCCAGAAATAGGGGAGATTTGCGAGGAAATTGTTTTAATTAGCGTGGTTTTTCCAATTCCATTATCCCCACAGATTGCAAGTTTATCTTTTCCATATATATTCAAATTAAACATTGGACAAAGAGGATGATCATATCCGATTAATAGATCTTCAATTTCTAAAAGTTGTTTCTTCTTTAAGTTTTCGCCTTTTATATTAAAGGAAACACGCTTCTCTTTCTTTCCAATAACTACCTTATTTTTTTCAATTCTTTCTAGCTTCTTTTCTTTATCTTTTGCTCTAGATGTGAATCTTGGTTTTGGTTTATAGTACTCAATAAACCTCTTTAGTTTTTCGATTTCTTTGTTTTGTTCTTTTGCTTTTTTTAATAAATATTCGTATTTAGCAGACTTTTCTACTAAAAAGTGGTTATAATCCATGTTATAAGTAACAACTTTTTTGTTTTCGATCTCTAATATTTTGGTAGCTATGCTTTCAAGAAAAAATCTATCATGTGATATAAACACAATCGTTTTCTTTAATTCTTTTAAATAGTTTTCTAGCCATTCTATTGTAGAAATATCCAAATGGTTGGTAGGTTCATCTAAAAGTAAAACATCAAAATCAGATAATAGAATTTTAATAAAAGCTACCTTCATTCTCTCCCCACCACTTAGTTCCGTTATAACTTTTTTACTATATGATTCATCAAAACCAAAACGGTCGAGCATTTCAGAAATTCTATTTTCATAATTGAATTGTCCTAACTCTTCTTGCTTTTTTAGTAGTACATCAAG
>CAZJKS010000196.1:0-1345 GCA_964546695.1 uncultured Muribaculaceae bacterium
CTAGTACCATAAAAAATAGAGAAAGTGTAGGAAAAAGATTAATTAAAAGAAAAAATGATGTAGGCAATAGAAAAACGGTGTTATAATATAGTTGGCAAGAGGAGGATGATTTGATGAATATTAAAAATATTATAGGAAGAGAAATATTAGATTCAAGAGGTAACCCTACTGTTGAAGTAGATGTAATACTAGATAATGGTATTATAGGAAGGGCTGATGTTCCTAGTGGAGCTTCTACAGGAGAACGTGAAGCTTTAGAAATGAGAGATGAAGATAAAAATAGATTTAATGGTAAGGGAGTATTAAATGCTATTAATAATGTTAATACTATCTTACGTGATAATCTAATTGGAATGGATGTTACTAACCAAAAAGAGATAGATTATAAAATGCTAGAGTTAGATGGTACTAAAACTAAAAGTAGGTTAGGTGCTAATGCTATACTTGGTGTATCTATGGCTTGTTTAAAAGCTGCTGCAAAAGCTAATGGGAAAGAGTTATATGAATATGTTGGAAATGGTAAAACTCTACCTGTACCTATGATGAATATAATAAATGGAGGTGCTCATGCTGATAATTCATTAGATTTTCAAGAATATATGATTATCCCTCAAAGAGATACAATACATGAGCGAGTAAGAGTTGGTGCTGAAGTATTTCATGCCTTAAAATCTGTATTGAAAGAAAAAGGTTATGCTACTAGTGTTGGAGATGAAGGTGGTTTTGCTCCAAATCTTAAGACTAATAAAGAAGGATTTGAGTTAATTACAGAAGCTGTTAAACGTGCTGGATATGATGAAGGAAAAGATGTTTGTTATGCAATAGATGTTGCTGCATCAGAATTCTATAGTGATGGTAAATATAATCTTGCTGGAGAAGGCAAAGTACTTAGTACTGATGAATTAATTAAATATTATGAAGATTTAGTTAATACCTATCCTATTATTTCTATTGAAGACCCAGTTGATGAAAATGACTGGGATGGCTTTAGTAAAGTAACAGAATTACTTGGAGACAGGATTCAACTTGTAGGTGATGATTTATTTGTTACTAATAAAGAATGTCTACAAAAAGGTATTGATAATAAAGCTGGTAACGCAATTCTATTAAAAGTAAATCAAATTGGTACTATTACTGAGACACTTGAAACCATCGAACTTGCTAAAGCCAATAATTATAAAACAATTATCTCTCATAGAAGTGGAGAAACAGAGGATACTATGATAGCAGACCTTGCTGTTGGACTTAATCTTGGTCAAATTAAAACAGGTTCTATGTCAAGAACAGATAGAATATGTAAATATAATCAATTAATGAGAATAGAAGAAGAGCTTAGTAAATAGAC
>CAZJKS010000197.1:0-1342 GCA_964546695.1 uncultured Muribaculaceae bacterium
GAAGAGCCTTTGCAAGTTTAACACCAGTTAGAACAGTAATCATAACAAGTAAAAATTCTAGTTATGAGGAAAACGAGGCAGGCTCATGGGAAGTAACAAAAGAGGGGTACTGGAGTGGATACGGAGAAGCTACAGTAACCTTTGATGTTGATACAGTATTAAAGGAAAACAATCAATATACAGATATAATCTTTGCTTTAGATATATCAGGGTCAATGGATGGAGATAAATTAACAAGAGTTAAGAGTGATGTAACAGAGTTAATTAATACATTATTAAGTGATACTAATAATAGAGCAGCATTGATAACATTTAGTGATTCTTCGACAACACTATCAGACCTAACAAATGATGCTACATCTTTATTAGGATATATTGATAAACTAAGTGCAAGTGGTAATACTAATTATTATCAAGCCTTAGTAGATGTAGATAAATTATTACAAGATTATGTGAAAGAAGATGGAAGAGAATTAATAGTATTATTCTTGACAGATGGATATCCAAATGTAGATACACCAAATCAGATAGCAGAGTATCAATATTTAAAAAGTCAGTATCCATATATAACGATAAATGGAATACAGTATGAGATGGGAAGTACTATATTAGACCCAGTAGTACAAATAAGTGATAATCAGTATATAGCAGATATGGAAACATTAAACAATGTGTTATTTGATGCAAGTGTAGCTCCAGTAACATATGAGACATTTGAGATAGTAGATTATATAGATAATGAGTATTTCTATTTAGAAAGTGAAGATGATATAACGGTAAGTCAAGGTACTGTTTCTTTAACAGTAGAAGATGGAAAACAGAAAATAACTTGGACAATAGATAACTTAAAGTCGGGAAGTAGTGCCAACTTAACGATGAAGTTGAAATTAAAAGATGAGTATATAGGAGTTGGTGGAGTCTACTCAACCAATGAAGGGGAAGAGATAATAACAAAAATAGAAGATACATCAGAAGATGTAACAAGTGATAGAACTCCTATATTACAAGAGGGATATAATGTAATATATGATGCAAATGATCCTAGTGATTGTACAGTTAAAGCAATACCTAGCAAAGAGACTCATTCTGTATTTGAAACCGTTTTAATAAGTCAAGATGAACCTAGTTGTGATGGGTATGAATTTAAAGGATGGGAGATAGTAACAGAAGATGTAGATAAGATAAATGATGATTACTTTACGATGCCAGAGTCTGATGTAGTATTAAGAGCGACATGGGGAGAGTTATCGTTAACAAAGTCAATGGATGGAGAAGTATATTCTTTAACAACATTATATGAAATAGTACAAGAGTCAACATCAGGGTCAGATAGTGGAATAAA
>CAZJKS010000198.1:0-1324 GCA_964546695.1 uncultured Muribaculaceae bacterium
ATAGGAGAAGTTTTAAATAATAATTTATATAGTGATGAAGTGTATGGTTCTAAAGTGGTAGAGAATACTAAAGGTGTTATTAAGTTTAATAATGTTAAATTTAGATATAAAGAAGATGAAGATTATACTTTAAATGGTCTTAATCTAGAAATTGTACCTAAGAGGAAGATTGCTGTTGTAGGACGTAGTGGTAATGGGAAAAGTACAATATTTAATTTATTACTTAGATATTTTGATGCTACTAAAGGTTCTATTACTATAGATGGTGTTGATATTAAAGATTTAACTGAAGAGTCTTTAAGAGGTAATATTTCTATTATTAGACAAAGTCCTTTTCTATTTAATTTAACAATACTTGATAATTTTAGGTTAGTTAAAGAAGATGTTAGTTTAGAAGAAGTAAGAGAATATTGTAAAAGAGCTTATATCGATGATTATATTATGAGTTTACCGAAAGGTTATGATACGGTAATTGGTGAAGGTGGTATTAATTTATCAGGTGGACAAAAACAAAGACTTGCTATTGCTAGAACACTTCTTTTAAATACTAAGATAATTCTTTTTGATGAAGCGACTAGTGCTCTTGATAATGAGTCTCAAGAATATATTAAGAAAACTATTGATGATTTAGTTAAGGATCATACAGTTATTATAGTTGCCCATAGACTATCTACTATTGTTGATGCTGATACTATTCATGTTATTGAAAAAGGTAAGTTAGTTGGTAGTGGTACTCATAAAGAGTTACTAAAAAGTTGCAAACAATATCAAAATTTGTATATCGCAGAAAGTTAATGTGTTATAATCTTTTATAGGAGGGATTTAGATGAGTAAAACTATTGATGCTTTTAGTATTGATGAAGATATGTTTACTGGTGCACAGTATTACGGAAGTCTTGGAGACTTACTTGGTATTGTTGATTACAATGGTAATAATATTGCATTTATAAAAAATCAAGAAGAGGAATATGTTTATAGAGATGCTATTATTGATATTTCTGCTATGATGACTAGAAAAGGTCCAAGTGTATCTGAACGAATTATTTTAGGTACAACTGAAGAGAAGGCAGACGAACATACTGTAAATCAAATAAATGAAAGTTTATCTAAAAGTGGTAACTTGGATTTTTTGGGTAATGGGGAAATAAATGTTGATTTAGGCCTACAACAATCAAATAATGCTGTTTTTGTTGCTGATGATGAATTTTTAGCACATTTGAAAGTATGTAAAAGTATGCATCCAGATTTGCCATTAAGTTATGCAGTTAAAACAATGCCTTATGAAAAGGTTTCTGGTAAAACAATATAAAAAATAAGAGGTTAG
>CAZJKS010000199.1:0-1307 GCA_964546695.1 uncultured Muribaculaceae bacterium
GAATGGTTAGATGCAGAACAGATTTTTTTAAATGATTTTTTTATTCAAAAATTGACATTAAAAAAATCCGTTGAGTAACGGATTTAGTCCATGTTTTTTAGTGCTTTTGGTTCTTCTACGCAAAACCATGCACATCCAATACTTGCACTTGCAGTTGCTAACATTGCTACAGCTGCTAGTACTCTAGCTAATTTTTCTTTCATTACAAACTCACCCTTTCTATACTTCTATTTATTTAAACATTAAAATGTTTAAACCTTCTTATAATTTTTATATGGTTCTTTAAAAACTAAATACATAATTGGAGATATTAGTATACTTTCAATAACTAATGCTGATAGTAATAAATCGCTTATTTGTATATTATCTAATATTATAATTAATATGCTATATATAATTGCTAAAGAAATAGCAGATACCTTTCTTATTAGTCTTTTCTTTTTATTAGTTAGTGGTCTTTTCCAAGTGTCAGCTGGGGCACATATTATGAATACAACTATTGAAATTAAACAAATAATTATTTTTATATTTTGTGTTATCTCAATATTTGTGAATAAGTAAGGTATTCCTAAAATTAAAAGTGTACTAGTTGTTAGACATACTATTGATTTACTTGCATGAAAACCAAATCCTGGGAATCTTATTATGTTGAAAAGAATTAGTGCTATGATAAATTCTTTAAGAAATCCTAGGAGTAAGGCAATTAGAAATATTATTATTAGCTTGGTTATATTAAGATATAATCCCTCTAAACCATAAGCTAGCTTTTCTTTATCTTCATCGCTCAAGTTGTTTTGATTTTTTGTAATAAAAGTCATGGTATGTCTTAAAAATACTTCTTTCATATCATCCTCCTATGCTAAGATTATTATAGTTTAAAATAATTCGAAAAAATATATTTTCTTTAAGTTATTCGTTTTGGGTTGCTAAATGCAATATTAGCAATTTGTTTTTGAATTAATTACTGTTAACGGAACAGAATTGACATTTTATGGAAAAAAGTTATTTATGATAGTATTGCTTGTTATAATGGTTTCACATCGTCTTAAGAAGAGGTACTCATCTAAGAAGGAATAATTGATGTGGAGGTGAGACTAGTGATAGGCAAAGTAAAGTGGTTTAATAATGAAAAGGGTTATGGCTTTATTGAGTACAAAGAAAATGAAGATATCTTTGTTCATTATTCAACTATTAATTGTGATGGTTATAAGACTTTATCTGAAGGTCAGTATGTTGAGTTTACATTACTTGAAACTAGTAAGGGTTTTCAGGCAGTCGATGTAACACCAATTAAAGAACCAGCTTTA
>CAZJKS010000200.1:0-1272 GCA_964546695.1 uncultured Muribaculaceae bacterium
CAAGAATCAACATCAGGGTCAGATAGTGGAATAAATTTTGCGCAAATATCATCATATAATAATGGAGAAGGAGTATATACTTTTAGTGGAACAGAAGATGATGAATATCCAGTTTATTATTATAGAGGAGATGTAGATAACAACCATGTATTATTTGCAGATTATTGTTGGTTGATAGTAAGGACAACTTCAACTGGAGGAGTAAAATTAATATATGATGGAGTTCCTACTGATGGAAATTGTAATAATACAGGAGAAGCATCACAGTTATCTTCAACTAGTGCATTTAATTCAAGTTATACATCCCCAGCCGATGTCGGATATATGTATGGGACAAGGTATACATATAGTAGGAGGAGCATGAGTAGTGGAAGTGATGGAATAATATATGGAAATAATGTAATTTGGAATGAAGAAACTCAAACTTACACTTTAGAAACTACATATACTAGTAGTAATGGCTGGAGCAGTGATAGAACAACACTTGCAAATGGATATCACTATACCTGTTTTTCAACGGAAAGCACTTGTAGTAGTGTATATTATATTAATTATTTTGGAAGTAGTAGTGCAGCCTATTATTTAACTTTAAGTAATGGAGTAGATATTGAGAAAGCTAAAGAAGAGATGTTCACAAATACATATGATTCAGCCATAAAAACGGTAATAGATAGTTGGTATAGTGAAAATATAGCAAAAGAAAGTAGTGAAGATGAAGGATATACAGATTATTTAGAAGATACAGTATGGTGTAATGATAGAAGTTTCTCTAGTGGTTCATTAGCAGGAGAAAATGAAAATGCTGGAACAAGTTATTCATATTTTGGAGCATATGGAAGATGGAGTAGTGCCAGCCCAAGTTTAGACTGTCCATCAGAAAATGATGCATTTACAGTAAGCGAAGGAAATGGAAATGGAGATTTAAAATATCCAGTAGGGTTATTAACAGCAGATGAGATAGTATTAGCAGGAGCAAGAGCGGGAGGTTCTACTAATAATACAAGTTATTACTTATATACGGGGCAAAATTTGAGGTCGCTTTCGCCTAGCTACTTCAGCGACTACCACGCGCTCGGCTTCTACGCGCACTCTAGGGGTTACTTGGCAAATGCTTTAGTGAGCATCTTCTACGGGGTCCGTCCTTCTGTTTCACTTGCTCCTGGAATTATGGTGGTAAATGGGGATGGTACTAGTACTTCGCCATATGAGGTTGCAACTGAAGAGGATATGTATGGATAAGGAAGTAAAAACTTCTTTTTCTTTTATTGTAAT
>CAZJKS010000201.1:0-1266 GCA_964546695.1 uncultured Muribaculaceae bacterium
TTGCTGTATTACCGCTTAAAAGACATTCACCGCAACTACGTCATCGAGGGTCAAGCGATCTCGTCAGGTGACAAGCACGAGGTCGAGGAAATCTATCGGTACTACCACGACATCCTGGGCGGAAACGGAGAATCGACCCGCATGTACAAAGCCATCATGGAATTAAAGACAATCTAGGAGGCAGCTATGAATATCACAACCGAAAAGATCATCGCAATCGTACGCCTGGCAGTAACTCTTGTCGCTATGGTCGCGAGTGCTTTTGGGCTGATAGTGGATGCTGACAGCCTGTTCACCATCGTTGTTTGCGTTGCGGCTGTTGCGGCGGCGGTTGTTTCGTGGTGGAAGAATAACAACCTCACGGATGCTGCCGCCAAAGCTCAGGAATATCTGGATCAGCTGAAGAGTGGAGAGGCCGATGGCGACGCTTAATGTTGAAAATTGGGCGCTAAAGTCTCTCATCCTCAACACGGCGGACATGGAGGTACCTAACCTCAAAGCGAACGCAAACGACATGTATGGCCGTGGTATCGATCTTCACGTTATGCAAGACGGCAGCACCGTTGATATGACGGGCATGCTCGTGTATCTGGTTTGGCGGCATCAAAACGGCAACCAAGACATAACGGCGTTCGAAGAGGTCGACGCAAGCGATGGTAACTTTAGGGTCTACTATCCGCCTGCGATGATGTACGGCGGCAACGTGGTCGCGCGTATTTCCATCTTTATCGGCGATGAGAAACAGACTGGCTCTCTCAATTTTACGATCGTGGTGGAGCCGAATCCCCTCAACGAGGATGAGGCTCTAAGCGATGAGAATTTCTCGTTTTTCCTTGCAGCGGTCGAGTCCCTCAACAACCTCGAGGCCACTCTTACAGCCGCCGAAGCTGAGAGACAGGCCAACGAAGAAACCCGCATCGCAAACGAAGAGCAGCGTGTCGCGAATGAAGAGACTCGCATCGCAAACGAGACAGCAAGAGCTACCGCTGAAACAGCAAGAGCCACTGCTGAGGCAACCCGTGTCTCTAATGAGGAAACCCGGCAGACAAACGAGAGCACACGACAAACTAACGAAACCACGCGACAAGAAAACGAAGAAACCAGACAAAGTAACGAAGCCGCACGTGAGGAAAGCGAAGATGCCAGGGTTGATGAATACGCCACTCTTAGGAGCAATGTTCAATCTTCGATTTCTGCGGCTAACACAGCAGCAGAAGCGGCTCTTGCGGCAGCAGCCACCGCATCCGACATGGTGCGGGATGCTGT
>CAZJKS010000202.1:0-1262 GCA_964546695.1 uncultured Muribaculaceae bacterium
GCCAATCGCATACAGATGCGCAGTGTTGGATATGAGGCAAGCGGCTATACCGCAAAGATACAGATTGTGGATGAGAATGGGGTGGCCCTTGCAGGGCAGGCACTCTCGTACCGTGTGGATGGGGGAGAGCGCATTAATGGCGTCACAGACGACGAAGGCTTTTTGTATGTGAGCGTGTCTGATGGGGGACATGGCGTGCGTCTGTCGGACGCGCAGGAAGAAGTTTATATCGACAACTATGCAGGCTTTGGCATTGTGGAGGATGCTTACCGGTCGTGGCCCGAGCTTAGCTATGTAGCCGACGGCAGCGCTGATCCTGTTGAAGAGGGTGGCTCTGCCACTGTGGGCGGCAATGTTGATGGTGGCAATGTTGAGGGTGGCAACACCGCTGAGCTGCCTGAGGAAGCGCTGGCTAGCTCCGCAGACGATTCAAGCACCTTGCCAGATTCAAGCACCTTGCCACAAACAGGTGATGCAAACACAGTAGCAGCCATAGCACTTGTTGTTATAGGGCTCGTGAGTGCTGTGTTTGGCTTGAGCCTGCCCAAGCGTGCAGCAGGCTCAAGATCCAGTTCAAGAGTTTAAGCCTCTGTAGTTTGTACGAGAATTGCCTCTATTTTAGTACGCAGATTCCCTCTATTTTGGTAGTGATTTTCCCTCTAAAATGGTAAACTCGCAGGTAGAGCGCGTGAAGTAGGCAGCGCTGAAAGGTGCGCCGTCACAACCACTTCGTTACTATCGCGATTCCGATGGCTTAGAGGTGGTTTTGGCGCAGCGTCGTTTTGACTGGTAATAGGCACACCTGGTAATAAGCCCACCTACACGTGACCTATGCGCGATAGTAGCGTCTTGCGCGACCCTTGCCTTCCGTTGCAATAAGACCCTTGGTGATTAACTTGTTGAGAACACGAACTGTTTTATGCTTTTCGAAGCCGCCCGCATTATCAAGTTCTGCACGGGTATAACGCCTGCCTACCGACATGTTTTTTATGAGTCGCGTCTCATCTGGCATCATGCCCGATCGAGTTCCTACAACAGGCAAGACGACCGTGATTGAATGAGGCAAAATCTCAAACCGAGGCTTTTCAAGCTTGTCGGTATAGGCCTCTTTGATGCGAAGCACGCCAGTTCCGAATTTTTCAATAAGCCCAAGCCTAAAAAACACGTCTGCAAGAACTGGATTCCTCAAAACGGACACGCGCCCCGTAAGATATTCTTCCTCGGAAAGCCCCGCAGGCAGACCGCCAGGGGATGAGACCTCC
>CAZJKS010000203.1:0-1259 GCA_964546695.1 uncultured Muribaculaceae bacterium
AAATGTAAAAAACTGGAGGAAATAAAAGCAATGTTTAATAATTTTGAAGTGGATTTAGATAGTATAGATACAAAAGAATTAGAAAACTTAATGATAATTTTTAGAAAACAAGATGATACAAGAATGCAAGGAAAAGTGAAGCACTTAATGTCAGACATAATAATGATTGCGTTCCTAGCAATACTTGCAAGATGTGATGGTTGGGATGAAATAGGAATGTTTGCAATAACAAAAAAAGAATGGCTAAGTAGTTTTTTAGAATTACCAAATGGAATACCATCACACGATACAATACAAAGAGTAATTTCACTTTTAAATCCAGAAACTTTATATAGTAGTTGCATAACATTTTTAATAGAGAAAATAGATGAATTAACAAATGATAAACCTCCAAAAGATATATTATCTATGGATGGGAAAGTTACTAAAGGAAGTAGTAGAAATAAGGAAAATACAGAAGAAATAAAAGCATTAAATACAATGAGTATATATTCTCATAATTATGGAGTGTCTCTAGTACAAGATTATATAGAAGATAAAAGCAATGAAATACCTATGGGACCAGAACTAATAAAAAAATTAGATTTAACAAATTGTATATTAACAGCAGATGCTCTTAATACTCAAAAAGAAACAGTAACAGCAATAAAAAAGGCACATGGAGATTATGTATTAGCATTAAAGAAGAATCAAAAAACATTTTACGATGATGTAAAAGATTACCTAGATGATATAGATGTACTAAAGGACATAGAGAAAAAAAGATATTATGAAGAAAAAGAAAAATCACATAGTAAAATAATTACAAGAAAATATTATATGACAAGTAATATATCATGGCTTAATAATAGAGAAAAATGGGATAATCTTAAATCTATAGGTGTAGAAAAGAAGATAATAGAATCAATTCAAACTGGAGAAGTAAAGGAAGAAAGCAGATACTTTATAATTAGTTTTGAAGATGATATTTCTACATTTGCAGATGCAGTTAGAAAACATTGGGGAGTAGAAAATAATTTACACGCTCCTTTAGATATAGTTTTTAAAGAAGATGCAAATAGAACTTTAGAGAAAAACGGGGCAAGGAATTTAGGTATCTTAAAAAGAATATGTCTAGCAGTTTTGAAATTTGTGCAAACATATTATAATTTAAGCTTAAACAAAATAAGATTTTTATTATCTATAGATTTTGAAAAAGAAATAGAAACTATTTTTAAGTTATTAAATACTAAAGACATTGCTAAATTGCTAGAAAAAAA
>CAZJKS010000204.1:0-1250 GCA_964546695.1 uncultured Muribaculaceae bacterium
ATTTCCTCTTTTCCTTCCCTTATAATGCGAGCCGTCTGCGGCGTAAGTCGCACCAACTTCTCTATGCCTGCGCGCGCCTTTGAAACGGTGAGCTCCTCCAAAAGCCCGCCAAGCTGCATGATGAATGCAACCTCGCCTGCCGCGAAAATCTCCCCCGTAGCAACGGAAGCGATAAGCGCGAGGGAGACTAGCACATCGGCTTTAATGTCGAAGGCGGTAACAAGCCCGATTATCGCGCGGCAAATGATAGGCACACCGCACAAGACGATTGCAACCCACGAAGGGTCAATGCCAAAAGGATAAAGCTGAAAAACCCCTGCCACAAGAGCGGGAAGCGAAAGGGCAAGAAAGACTATGTCTTTTTTTGTGCCGCCCGCGTCCAAGAAGGCTTCCAGCTTTTCCATTATAGGATGATCTTTGCTCATATACATATACCCCTATGGGTATATTAGCGGGAAAGTAAGCGGCTGTCAAGCGAAGACACGCCGAGCCGCAGTGAGCAAGAATCTGCAAAGTTGGAATATCAATCGCCAAATCTAGATTGCAGGAACTTTGCAAATTCGTCCTTAAACCTTTTATCCTCGTTGACTATAAAAAACGGCAAAAAAGCACGCGCCGCCTGCCTCGCCTCCGCAAAGGAGCCGAACTCCTCCTTTATCTCGTCTAGAATGCGCATATAAAATCCTTAAGTTTCAGAAGTGCCCGTTAGCGCCGTTTAACGTTTCTTCCATTGTAAGCCAATTCCTGTGAAGATACAAGAATCAGGCGGCAGTAGTAGTGCTGCGGGGTCGCTGCTAGTTCATGCATTATGAGGCGGTCGTCTCATTCACTGCGTGCTGCGAAACAGGAGGGCAAGAAGAAAGTCGCAAAAACGCCCATTCTTGTATCACAAAACTGCCCGTTTTCGTGCCTCATAAACGCCCGTTCTTGTATCGCAAAAACGTCCGTTTTGGTGGCACATTTCCTTTAGTTACTTTTCGTGTCTATCCCTATTCCAGCTGTCCCAAAAGCGGGCAATAAGGCGGTCGTCATATAGACTGCTGACGTTTTATAAATAGCCTACTGACGTTTTGTAAGTAGTCCACAGTCATCAGTCGGCAGTCATCAGTGTGTTGGGTGCAGCAAGTAGTGGGGCTATGCCCTTCTACCTGCCTACCCTAACTCTGCCGTCTGCCGACTCCTTCTTGCCCTCACCGCATATTCGCGAACCGCTCTACAGCCTTTGAAAAATTGGCAATTGTCTGCTCGGC
>CAZJKS010000205.1:0-1244 GCA_964546695.1 uncultured Muribaculaceae bacterium
GATCAGGTCCCAGGTCAAGCCTCAGATCAGGTCCCAGGTCAAGCCTCAGATCAGGCCTCAGGTCAAGCCTCAGGTCAGGTCCTAGGTCAGATCCAGATTCAGATCCAGATCCAGGTCCCATGTCAGATTCAGATCCAGATCCAGATTCAATCAAAGAAATTGTCTTCTTCATAATCAGAACTAGGTAATGGAACCTTTGCTGGATCTTTAGATGTATCTGACTTATAACTCTCATTAACAGCTTCTAGTTCGGCTATCTTCTGTTTATATAACTTGATCTTAGCTTCATTAGATTGTAGAGGGTCTTTACTACTAGACGATGACTTCTGATTACGTATATGTCTGAATTGTATGATACCATTCTTTTGTTCATGTACATAGAAACCTTCAGGTACACTACCATCCTTAAGGAATTGAACAAGCATACGTTGCTTCTCAGTAGCTGATAATCGTTTAGGTCTTGATGTTTTTGATGTAGACATTATTATTAATCTTTCAGGAAAAATAAAATACATGGATTTTTTTATAAAGGGCGACCTCTTATATTATTCACTCATCCTTATCTTGTTTCTTATGTTTCTTTTCTTTTACTGGTCCTCTTCTTCCAGCCACTCTTCTTCTTCCTCCATCATCATCATCGCTTCCATTTGTTCTAACAACATCATCCTCTGAGTCTTGTCCATTTGAGCCAGAACTTTTAAACTTGTCGACAAGCCCATCATACTTGTCTTTTGATCTTGTCAATGATTTATAGAATGTACCAATACGGAACCCTTCAAATACATCGTCAGGTTCAGGTACACGACCTTCTTCTAATACGAAACGCTCAAGTAGTTCAATCTTCTCATCAAACGTAAGACCTTTCTTTGTTTCACGTTTTAACTTACATATAGCGTCAGCACCTTTAGGTTGAAGTATATTCCTACCTCTAAATGAGATTGTCTTAAAGGCATTGTCTTCAAGATCTCTAATAAGGATATAACCAGACTTAACTTTACCGATCATGTTATCTTCAATATATTTAACGACTGTTCTAATAGGGTTAGGTTGCCATAGAAGAGTTTCTTTCCATGTTGGAAGATCTTCGATGTCAGCTGGGCTGACTTTAATCTCAAGAGCCAAGATTGACATAATCTTAGTTTTCTTTACAGAAAAAAGAAAGGTCTTTTTTTACAATTTCGTTTCGGGCGATCCAAAATTGGATCGACTCCTCAAAGATGAACCTGGAGATAAAAATATTGGAT
>CAZJKS010000206.1:0-1241 GCA_964546695.1 uncultured Muribaculaceae bacterium
AAAGAGCGCCTGTTTATCGAGAAGCAAGAGCCGATTAAACGGGGCTTCTTTTAGGGAAGGAAGGACTAGAGATGACTGAAGCAAGAAACTTCACGTGGCAGCAGAAGTTCACGGACGTATTAAATCTTTGCCCAGACGACGAGCAGATGGCAGTTCTTACTCACGCGATAGTCAACTACGGGACATATGGCATCGAACCCGAAATTGCCGACGATTTCCCCCTCGGCACGCTGTTTAAGGCGCTTAGAAGCGACATCGACAACTCAATCATTGGGGAGTAGGAGAGGATCGGAAAATGACAGAACAGCGTAAGTTCACATGGTTCCCCACAATGAGCCGCATTCTATTAGGTATCCCAAACGAAGCAGACCGAGGTCGCTTGTTTGTGGCGCTTCTTGAATATGGGACTTATGGGATCGAGCCAGAACTTGAATACCCGCTGTCCTCTATCTTCGACTCTCTGCGCGACCACATAGACAACTCTATCGGTGCAAGAGAACGCAATAGTGGCGGAAGGCCGAGAAAAAACGAAAATGTGGAAAACCACGCCCCAAATGTGGAAAACTACGCTTTGAAAAACCCAAAAAACGGGGGTTTTGAAACCGAAAACGGGGGTTTTGAAGATAAAAACCCGGGTTTTGAAGTTGAAAACCCCTGTTTTGAATCCGAAAACGGGGGTTTCGAGGTAGGAAACGGGGGTTTTGAAGATAAAAACCCGGGTTTTGAAGTTGAAAACCCCTGTTTTGAATCCGAAAACGGGGGTTTCGAGGTAGGAAACGGGGGTTTTGAAACCGAAAACCCCTCCTTATATACCAAACCATACCAGTCCATACCAAGCCATACCAAGATAAACCAAACCAAACCAAACCAAGAGGGAGCGCGTGCGCGTGCGGGTGCGCAGGCGGGCGATGATGACGCTCGCTTCATCGCCGATGCCCTCGACATCTTCAACGCCGAAACGGGCTTAGACGTTCGCGACCTCACACCCGAGGCCATGCTTGGCCTTCAACGCATTCGCGGGTCAGGTCGCACGCTCGAGGACGTGAGGCGTGTCGTGCGAGCAAAGCGCGACCAGTGGAGCGGCAACAGCCGGATGCGGAGCTATATCCGGCCATCAACGCTGTTCGGAGAACGATTCGAGGAGTATTTCGCGGAAACGGGAAAGGCGGTGTCAGCTTATGCCGAGTACGATTAGGGACATGTCCCAGGTCAAGATCGCATCGGGCATCGTTTGGAGCACC
>CAZJKS010000207.1:0-1231 GCA_964546695.1 uncultured Muribaculaceae bacterium
GAGCGCAACACGATACCGGAGATTGAGGCGGCGAAGTCGCTAGTTTTAGGCGACACTCTCTCCTTTTTGCAAGGCTACCTTAACAAGATAATCAACATAGCGTTCCCCGAGTACGAGCTTGAGTTCACGGGCTACGAGAGGGACGACCCGAAGGTGGTTTTGGACATAGCGAAGGGCGAGCTTGACGCGTACAAGACGCTGAATGAGGTGCGCGAGGAGAAGGGCTTGCCCCGCCTTGACGCGCAGTGGGCGGACGAGTGCCCCGCAAACCCGCAGTTCGTGCAGCTTTACCAAGCGGCGCAGGGCGGCGGCGGCATGGGCTCTGGGCTTGTTGATGACGAGGACGATGAGGACGGCGGCTTTGAAGACGAGGAGCTTGACGGGGGCAACGAGGAAGAGGAAGAAGGGGGAGACGATGAGGGCGACTTTGAGAAGTCCTTCAGGTTCTGCTTCTGAAAGCAAAAGAAAGAAAAAGCGCCAAGAAAGACTGGCGCTTTTCAAAAGCAACGTGTCCGCCGGGAGAGCCGCATTAAGGTGTAACGACACCAGACTAGGCGTTGCGATCTCTTGTTGGAGGGCGGCGTTACCCATCACATTGCCTAGTGATTATATCGGCATTTTGCGCGATTTGTCCATAAAAAAATCGTAAAAAGGGAATAACTTTTTGTTATGTTGTTTTGGGACGATTGGGACGAGCTGCTAAAAGCGCACAAATACAGCCGCAAAGAATTTGTGAACGGCGTAATGCGGTATTATTACGACAAGGACGACAATTTCTCGCGCATGACCCGCTGCAAGGCAAAGCCGCTTGCCGTAAGCGAGGCAATGGCAGAAAAGCAGATTGTCCGCATAGCGCAGAATTATTTGAAGAATGTGTGGGTTGCGGATTGGAAACAGCACCCTGAAAAGGCGATTGTCAAGGAATTGCGCGGCAAGCAGGTCAAGTTCTCCAACATAAGCTATGAGCATATAGAAAAGACGGGCGGGCACTCTTTGAAAGGGCGAGGCGAGAGGGACAAGGCAAACCTTCTAAGCCATGTCAAATACTTGCCGCTGGCGAAGGAGCTTTTGGAAGAAAACGGCGTGCACACGCAGTCCCGCTATGAAAAGTTTAAGAGAAAGAGAAAGGACGGCGCTGTCGCTATCGTTTATCAGACTGTATCAGGGTTGGCGCCTGCGGGGGACACAAACAAGTATATTCATGTAACAGTTTCCCAGCTAAAGTATAAGG
>CAZJKS010000208.1:0-1219 GCA_964546695.1 uncultured Muribaculaceae bacterium
ATGATGAAGATGATATTAGAAAATATGGCATTAATAAACAACATCAACCCAAACCTCAAGTTGGCATGGGATTGTTTATGGATGGCGATGGATTACCTCTATCTTGTAATATATATCCTGGTAATATGAACGAACAAAAAACTTTAATTCCAGAAGAAAATAAAATCGTTAATAGCTTTAAATTAGATAATACTAAGATTATTTTATGTACTGATGCTGGTCTTGCTTCTGATGAAATAAAAAAATTTAATATTAAAGATAACAGAGGTTTTGTTATTACCCAGTCCTTAAAAAAACTAAAGGAAAGTTATAAAGAAAAAATATTTGATAAGATTGAATGGCGAATTCCTAATGATTTAAGAAATGTTTATAATTTAGAAACTATAGAAAAAGACGAAGTCTTAAGAGAAAAGTATTATGACACTTTATTTTATAAAATTATAGAAACTGAAACTAAATCTGTTAAACAAGATTTAATAGTTACTTTCTGTTTTAAATATTTTGACTACAACAGGAGTATTAGAAACAATCAAATTGAAAGAGCGAAAAAAAGTATTGAAACGAATCAAGTTACTAGAAAAGGTAAAAATCAAAATGATTATAGAAGATTTATTAATTCTTTAAACTCTACAGAAAATGGTGAGATTGCAGAAAATACAACCTATTCTATTAATCAAGATGTTATAGATGAAGAAGAAAAATATGATGGTTATTATGCACTAACAACAAACCTAATTGGTGATATTAATGAAATACTTAAAATAGTAAAAGGTAGATGGGAAATTGAAGAATCTTTTAGAATTATGAAAAGTGATTTTCTTGCAAGGCCTGTTAATCTATCTAGAGAAGATCGCATAAAAGCTCATTTTATGACTTGTTTTATATCACTATTTATTTATAGGATTTTAGAAAAGAAACTTGACTATAAATATACTACATCACAAATATTAGATACTTTAAGAAACATGAATATGGTCGAGCATAAAGGATATGGATATGAACCAGTTTATGAGAGAACTATAATAACTGATGATTTACATAATGCATTTAGGTTTAATACCGACTTTGAGATAATAAGTTATAAAAAAATTAAAAAAATTTTAAATAACAAATAATAAACATAAACGTACGCATTTTTTTGAAACAAAAAAATCTCTCTAAATCCTTATAAAATAAGGGTTGGAGAGATTTTGACTTTATAAAACTGTCAAAGTCAGGA
>CAZJKS010000209.1:0-1200 GCA_964546695.1 uncultured Muribaculaceae bacterium
CTGATATCTTCATTGACACCATAGTATAAACAACAAACGTAATAGGTCTGACCATCATTTTTGTAACAATGTTGAATGCTTACGTTTGATGCTTTGAGGTCATGATAATAGAACTTGTCACCTATAATAACCTCTTCTTGTACATTACCTTTTTGTATAGTGAGTTTGTAATTGTTTGCTGACATGAAGCTTTTAGCTTTGAGCCCGAATGGTATCTCACCGAATGGTACATCATAGGTGACCTGAACAATATCATCGTTTGTTTTATATGAAGCAATCACTTGATCACAATTATCGTTGTAGTTGATCTCAATGTTACCACCAGCATATCCATTAACTTTGATAATCATACCACTGATGTTATCCTTGATTGTACCATTGCTTTTCATCTTCATAAAACGTGTGAGCTTATCAACATCTTTATGAACAGTAATAGGATAGACACTAATAATAGGTTTGTTTATAATAACCCATACCTTTGTTGGACCGTTTACTATACCAGTAGAACTACTCATTGAAAATTTTCCCAAAAACCGTTCGACCGATATTTCACATCACATGACACCACAAATAATTTAATTATAATTCTAAGTAAATAAGATTAGGTGTTTATTCATATAATTAGTTAAGAATTCGTTCTGAGAGGTGTTTTCTGAGACTATATAGAGTTGCTATTACTTCATCTGTTAAGCAAATCATTTGATGAACAAGTTCTTCTTTGTTACTGGTTGAGTAATTATTATTAATCATTGTAATTGTTTCGTTGTATAGGTTAACTAGCTGTTCAGTAATCATTTCTCTTCTATTTTTGAAAAATTTCTTAAGGTCTTCTTTACTAGACATCAATGAATGAAAAATGAAATAATGGTCGACCACTATTTATCAAGTGAATATATTTAGGTGTTTATTCATATAACAGATTTACAAGATGTCTCTTGTTAGGGTCAGCTAAGAGTCTTTCTATATAATGATACACTTGGTTAGGGTACTTTTGTTTCAACTCGTCATAAAACATAGTAATGAATAATAAACTTGATGCATCGAATCTACCAGGACCATATTGACCGAAAACAACCTCGGTTGAAACTAATATATCGCCATGATATCTAGTAACGTTAAGAATCCTAACAGTATCTGGTTCCATTTTTCTAAAAAACTTTTTTCCCAAAAACCGTTCGAACGATATTTCACATCACATGA
>CAZJKS010000210.1:0-1177 GCA_964546695.1 uncultured Muribaculaceae bacterium
TCTGTAGTTAGTACTGCTACATCTTATACTAAAAGTGAAATTGATGAATTCGTTTATGATTTTGATTGGTTGAATACATCATGGGAAGGAATAACTACTAGCGTTAAGTCAAGTACAATATATAGCAGTAATATAGCAACAGATGGTAACGGTACATGGATAAAAGCTGGAGATAATGGATATTATACTATATCAACTGATAATGGCGCTACATGGACAACATCTCAAATATCTATGTTATATGGTTATACTATCTCTTCAATAGCTACTGATTGTAACGGTACATGGGTAATGAATGGTGGATATGGAGACTATCATGCTGTATCAACAGATAATGGTGCTACATGGACAGATACAGAAATAGGAGGAACTGATGTAATGTATTCAATAGCTACAGATGGTAATGGTAAATGGATAGCGTGTGGTATATATGGTATGATTGCTTTTACTACTAGTGACAGCGTATTAAGTGGATGGTCAGTTATATTCATTGATACAATATCTAACGCTAATGCTAATTTGTATTCAATAGCTACAGATTGTAACGGTGTGTGGATAACGTGTGGTGATAATGGATATTATGCTAAATCAACTGATGGTATAAATTGGACTGTATCAACAACAGGTAGTAATACTTTATATTCAATAGCTACAGATTGTAACGGTACATGGGTAATGTGTGGAAGTAATGGATATATTGTTAAATCTACTGATAATGGTGAAACATGGAGTGGATCAACAATAGATAGTAATCATTTGTATTCAGTAGCCACAGATGGTAACGGTACATGGTTAATTGGTGGAAATAATGTTATTCTTTATTCATTTGATAATGCTGTAAATTGGGCTTCAATGAATATATCAGCGGTTATAACTTCAGTTGGTTATGGTGGAGGTGCTTGGTTACTTAATGCAAATGGAACAAACGAAGATACAATATATATACCTCCTCATTCAACGATAAATGAAAGAATTCAAACATTAATATATAACGTTACTTCATTAATAAATAATGTTGATTCAACATTAACTTCTAGAGTTAGTTCATTAGAATCTCAGTATGAATCTTTAAAGAATAGAGTTTCTGCGTTGGAAGTAACAGTTAATGGTTATTCTTCAATGACCATAACACATGATACAGTACCAGAAGAAGATATAAGTAAGTATCATATAGGAC
>CAZJKS010000211.1:0-1176 GCA_964546695.1 uncultured Muribaculaceae bacterium
GTTATATCTTCTATATTCATTACTTCATATGGCGAAGTACTAGTACCATCCCCATCTACTATCCTAATTCCAGGCGCAAGTGAAAGAGCCGGCCGGATCCCGAAGGAGTTGTTCACGCTGCCGTAGCCCAAGCTGCCATCGTAGTCCACGAAGAAGCCGTACGCGAAGTTTTCGCTGAAGTAGCTAGGCGAAAGAGTCCACCAATCTTGCCCCGTATATAAGTAATAACTTGTATTAGTAGTATAGCTTCCTGCACTTGCTCCGGCTAACATTATCTCATCTACTGTTAATAATCCTACTGGATAATCTAATTCCCCATTTCCAATTTCATCTTCTACCGTAAATGCATCATTTTCTGATGTGCATTCTAAACTTGGACTGGCACTACTCCACCTTCCATAGGCTCCAAAGTATGAAGAATCTGTTCCAGCATCCACATCTTTTCCTGCTAATGAGCCACTATAAAAGCTCCTATCATTACACCATACTGTATCTTCTAGATAATCCGTATATCCTTCTTCTGCATTACCTTCTTTTGCTATATTTAGACTATACCATTCATCTATTGCCGTTTTTATGGTTGAATCATATGTATTCGTAAACATTTCTTCCTTAGCATCTTCTATATCTACTCCATTACTTAAGGTTAAATAATAGGCATAACTACTATTTCCAAAATAATAAATATAATATACACTACCTTCACAGGTATCACTAGTTGAAAAGCAGGTATAGTGATATCCATTTGCAAGTGTTGTTCTATCACTGCTCCAGCCATTACTACTAGTATATGTAGTTTCTAAAGTGTAAGTTTGAGTTTCTTCATTCCAAATTACATCATTTCCATATATTATTTCTGAACCTATATTACTCATACTTCTATAAGTAGATACATACCTTGTCCCATACATATATCCTACATCAGCTGGTGATGTATAACTTGAATTAAATGCACTAGTTGAAGATAACTGTGATGCTTCTCCTGTATTATTACAGTTTCCATCAGTAGGAACTCCATCATAAATTAACTTTACTCCTCCTGTAGAGGTTGTTCTTACTATTAACCAACAATAATCTGCAAATAATACATGGTTGTTATCTACATCTCCTCTATAATAATAAACTGGATATTCGTCATCTTCTGTTCCACTAAAGGTGTATACTCCTTCTCCATTA
>CAZJKS010000212.1:0-1167 GCA_964546695.1 uncultured Muribaculaceae bacterium
TAGCCCCCGCTATTCCCCGCCAAGAAGCCCCGCGAGGGGAAAGAGCCTTGAGTCTATTTTAAGGAGAATTGGCAATGGCGGAAGATGAAGGCGGGCTGCCGCAAAGCATAAGGCGGCTAAGGCGCGAGCTAGAGCGCAGGAACGTAAACAGCGACACATTCCCGCAGAGCCCCTTTTTTAGGGAGACGGAGACGGGCTTCCAGTCCTCGTTCTTTGACCCCTACCTGAACGCGCAAAACTGGTACGGCAACCTAAAGACCGCCGACCGCGCGCTAAACCGCGACGTCGACTGCCTCACCTTGCGGCGGGTTTCCAAGAAGGCGTGGATTATAAACCTTTGCATAACCAACGTGCAAAAGAAGATAACGCCTTTTCTAAAGCCGTCAACCAACCGCAACCTGCGCGGGTTCGTAATCCACAAGAAGGGCGAGGACATCGTGAAGGCGGCGGGCGTCGAGAGCGAGGAGCGCAAGATTATAGAGAGCTTTTTGCTTAATACAGGCTTTGAGACAGACCCTGACAGGGACGGGTTTGTCGGCTACTGCAAGAAGATAATAAGAGACCTTTTGGAGATTGACCAAGGGGCGACCGAGATTTGCTACACCAGAGGCGGAGTGCCGTGCGCGTTTTGGGCTGTGGACGGAGCTACGATAGAAAAGGTGCTGCCGGGGCAAGAAAACCCCTACAATATCAGGCACGTCCAGCTCATCAACGGCATACCGCAGGCCTACTACCCCGAAGGGCATCTAATCTTCGAGTGCCAGAACCCCAGAAGCGACGTGCGGTTTTCATTCTACGGCTACTCCGTCGTGGAGCAGGCTATTGACCTTGTGACGGGCATGATTAACGCGTTCACCTACAACGCGGGCTTCTTCACCGAAAACAAGCTGCCTAAAGGAATGCTCCTTTTGGACGGCAACGCCTCGCAGGAGACGGTCGAGCAGATGGAGGACTACCTCTGCGACATAATGAGCGGCAGCCCCGCCAACCAGTGGCGAGTGCCGATAATCCCCGCGGGGATAGGCAAGGGCGGCGACCCCAACGCCATAAAGTGGGTGAGCCTTGCGGGCACGAACCGCGAGATGGAGTTTCAGGCGTGGCTTGACTTCCTCACTAGCGCCGTTGTCTCCCTCTTCGGGTGCTCTATGGAGGAGCTGGGGCTTCACT
>CAZJKS010000213.1:0-1147 GCA_964546695.1 uncultured Muribaculaceae bacterium
GAACCAAGTTGTGATGGATATGAATTTAAAGGATGGGAGATAGTAACAGAGGATGTAGATAAGATAAATGATGATTACTTTACGATGCCTGAGTCTGATGTAGTAATAAGAGCGACATGGGGAGAGTTATCGTTAACAAAGTCAATGGATGGAGAGATATCAACAGTAACGACCTTATATAAAATAATGCAAGAATCAACATCAGGGTCAGATAGTGGAATAAATTTTGCTCAAATATCATCATCAAGTAATGGAGAAGGAGTCTATACTTTTAGTGGAACAGAAGATGACGAATATCCAGTATATTATTATAGAGGAGATGTAGATAACAACCATGTGTTATTTGCAGGATATTGTTGGCTCGCAGTAAGGACAACTTCAACTGGAGGAGTAAAACTAATATATGATGGAGTTCCTACTGATGGAAACTGTAATAATACAGGAACATATTCACAATTAGATGGAACCAGTGCTTTCAACTCAAATTACACATCCCCAGCTGATGTAGGATATATGTATGGGACAAGGTATGTATCTACTTATAGAAGTATGAGTAATATAGGTTCAGAAATAATATATGGAAATGATGTAGAATGGGATGGCTCAACTTATACATTAAAAGATACGTATATTAGTAATAGCTGGAGTAATGATTACGAAACATTAGCATCAAAGTATCACTATACCTGTTTTTCAACGAGTGATACCTGTAGTAGTGTTTATTATATAAGTAGTTTTGGTAGTTCATATTCATATTATCTAACCTTAAGTGATGTAGCAAATATAGAAGAGGCTAAGGAAAAGATGTTTACAAATACAAATGATTCAACTATAAAAACGGTAATAGATAGTTGGTATAGTGAAAATATAGCAAAAGAAGGTAGTGAAGATGAAGGGTATACAGATTATTTAGAAGATACAGTATGGTGTAATGATAGGAGTATTGTTACAGGACCACTAGCAAGTAAAGATACAGGAGAAAATTATTATAACTATTCTGATTTTGGAGCATATGTAAGGTTTGAAAATGCAAAACCTAGCATGGAATGTACATCAGAAAATGATTCATTTACAGTAAGTGAAGAAAAGGGAAATGGAGATTTAAAATATCCAGTGGGATTATTAACAGCAGATGAGATAATGCTAG
>CAZJKS010000214.1:0-1141 GCA_964546695.1 uncultured Muribaculaceae bacterium
TATAATATAAGGATGTGTGAAATATGAAAAGTTTATTTAATCATTTTGAAGTTTTAGAAGATCCAAGAGATATTAGAGGCAAAAAGCATGAATTAATTAACATCATAATAATGACTATATATGGTATTTTATGTGGCTATACTGATTTTACTAATCTAGCAGATTTCTTAAAAGTACATGAGGATTATTTTAATGAACTATTACAACTTAAAAATGGTACACCTTCTCATGATACTTTATCAAATGTTTTTAAAGCTATTGATTCAAAGAAATTTATGGAATTGTTTATAGAATGGATTAAGGACATTGTTAAAGAAAAAGGAATGCATTTAAGTATTGATGGTAAAGCCATCAAAAGTGCAAGAGATAAAGTTAATGGTGGTAATACTCCATATATTGTTTCTGCATTTTTAAGTGATATTGGTCTATCTATAGGGCAATTAAAAGTAGACAATAAATCAAACGAAATAACAGCAATACCAGAACTTATAAAGCTAATAGATATAAAAGATAAAGTTATTACTATTGATGCTATAGGTACTCAAGAAGATATTTGTAATCTTATTACATCTAAAGAGAAAAAGGGACATTTTATCTTAAAAGTTAAAGATAATCAAAAAGACTTAAAAGATGATATAAAAACATATTTTGATTTAGGTTTAAAAGAGGATTCTTTAGATATTGCAATTGGTGAAACTAACTGGGAAAAAGATCATGGAAGGCTAGAAAAAAGAAAATATTATTTATCATATGACATTAAATGTATTCACGATAAAGACAAATGGAAGTCAGTTAAGGCTATAGGTAGAATTGATGTTATTAAAGATGAAAACAATATAAAGACTACAACTATTCATTATTATATTTTAAGTAAAAAATTTGATTTAAACACCTTTATAAAAATAACTAGAGAACACTGGAATATCGAATGTTCACTTCATTGGAGACTTGACGTTATTTTAGATGAAGACCATTCTAGAAATCATGTTGGTAACTCTATTGAAAATTTAGCCACTATTAGAAAAATAGTTTTTAATCTTGTTAAACTTGATAAGTCTATGGGAGATAAACTTACTATGAAACAAAAAATGACACGTTATATAAGTGATTTCAAAAATATTGAAAACCTTATATTTAATGT
>CAZJKS010000215.1:0-1141 GCA_964546695.1 uncultured Muribaculaceae bacterium
ATAATTTTTTACAAACTAATTTTAGAAATTCAAGTTCAACCTTATCTTTATATAGTATTTTATTATTTAAAAAATTATTTATGATTGATGTAAAATAAATTTTATTACTAACTAAAATAATACCAATATTATTTTTTTGAAAGTTATATAAATTATTTTTAAATCTTTCTATATCATCTTTTGTAATTAAATTATAGTTTTCGTCTTTAAACTCTAAATAATTTACATCTTTGCTATGATTTTGATATTGTTCAAATAATAAAGAATCTTTTAATATATTATTAACATCATTAAAATTAATTAATTCATAGTTGGTTGTTTTATATACACTAAAACTTGAGTCTATATAATTATATATATTGCAATTATTTGTACTAACAATAAAATGACAGTTTTTATTATTTAAAATTTTTATTAGATTTAATATTTCGATAATTCCTTCATTATCTAAATACAAATCAAAGTCATCAATAATGATAAAAGTTTTTTTATCTTCTATAATATTAAATAATAGTAATTGATATATTAATTTTCGTTTACTACTTTTTGAGATATTTTTACTATCAATCATATCATTGACATAGATTGTAGTAAATTTATCAATAATTTTATCTATATCGTCAATATCAATATTAAATGTTAATTTATTTTTTAAATTATTATTTATATTATTATCTAAATATTCATTTATAGCATTATCAATATTATCAAGACTATTATTAATTTCAAGTAGAATTTTTTCTTTATCAATATTCTTATATATAGCATCATATAAAGATGTTTTAAAAATGTTATTTTTAGTAAACTTAAATTCATTATTAAAGTCTGTTTCTTCATCAAAATAAATAATATTAAATTCATTTTTTTCACAACTTAATGAATTTAATAGAAAGTTTTTATTGTTACCAGATAAACCTTCTTTTAGTATTTTTAATATAGAAGTTTTACCTGATTTATTAGAACCAAATATTATTAAATTACTATTAAAGGATATTGAAAATTCATTAGAATAATATTTAAAATTAAGTTGCATTATCTCATCACCTTAATTTTATTATATCAGAATTTGTAAAATAATGTAATTTGTTATATAATTAGTTTGAGGTTACAGTACCCTGTGAAATTTGAGTAGTATTTATTT
>CAZJKS010000216.1:0-1141 GCA_964546695.1 uncultured Muribaculaceae bacterium
TTTTGTGCGTATTGTTTTATTGTTGTAACAGGAACTACCTCTTCTGTGTTTCCATAAGCAGCTTCATATGTATCATATGTAAAACTACAGGTATATGCAGTACCTTTATATAGGTTTTTAGTTCCATTACATCTCCAATATCCATAACTTGATGTTGATAACAATAATGAATCATTAGCATCTTCAACAGTTGCTCCGCTATATCCATAACCCATCGTGTTAATAATATTTTGTTCAGTGAGTGATGATGAAGTAGTTGTTATCTTAATTGATTCAATTAAGATATATGTGCTGATATTAACACCTGGTAATACATCAATACATATTTGTAAGGAGTCGATTTCTTGATTTGATAAAAGAGTATCTTTAATTCCACTTAAGATATCATCATTAGATAATGTCTCATAAGTTGAAATATACCCATCATCTGTACCATCTCCAGTTAATACTTCTTCATATACTTCAGATGTAGTATATGTAACTTCAAGTTTATCTTCAGTTTCTGTTTCATCATAAACAAGTGAAAAATCAAATCCAATTTCATTTCCACTAAGATCTGATGTGATGCCTTCACCTGTTATAGTGTACACATTTAAATTTCTTTCAAGATCATCATCATAAGTGCTAGTTTCTTCAGTAGATACTGCATATTCGATATCAGCTCCATTAAATGTACCAGTATAGTCGTTGTTAAGAACTATCTCACATTCAAGGTTATTTGTTAATGTACCAGTCCAAGTACCTGCAAATGCAAATATTTCTTCTTCTTCATCTTCTGCTTCTTCATCAGTTGGAACAAAATCAGTGAATGTACCAGTAACCGTATTTCCACTAACACCATCTGTTGCAATAGAATAAGATAGATATACTCTATATGTACCAAGTTGAAGGTCTTCTATCTCTTCTTCAAGTAAACTGATATCTAATGTATATGTTTCATCTTTATCAAATGCATAAGAATATGAAGAATATGTGATTTTATTATCTTCATATAGATCTGGATCATCTATCGCTAATTGATTTGAGTTTGTGATTCTAACATACCCACCTTTAACACTAGTAGCTGCTGTATTAACTGTTGTTTCAACTGGTGCTGTTAAACTACCAGATATGATAGCACTAGATGAATATGAATCTTCAA
>CAZJKS010000217.1:0-1132 GCA_964546695.1 uncultured Muribaculaceae bacterium
AAGCGGAATTATTACCTATCATGCAATCCCTGTGACCCGGACTTGCCCACTCGGGGAGGAAAGCATTCTGACGGGCTATATTCGCCAAACCCTGCTGGATTTCAGCGTTTACCGAAGGGTAAACGAGGTTGAGTAGGGGGAAAAGCGAGCGGAAAGTATCCCAAAAGCCGGTATCGGTGTAAAGATAACCCTCGTGAATCCCTCCATCATAAGGGCTGTAATGCAGAATTTGCCCGTCTTCACTTATTTCGTAAAACTTCCTTGGGAAAAGCAGGCTTCTGTAGAGGCAACTGTAAAAAGTGTGGTATTGCTCCTCGCTTCCGCCTTTGACTTTTATCCTGCCAAGTACATCATTCCATTTGTCCTTAGCTTCCTTTTGCACGGTCTGAAAGGATTTTCCGTGTACTTCCTTTAGATTGGTATAGGCCTGAGCCTCAGAGATAAAGGAAGAGGCAACCTGCATTTCGACCCTTTCCCATTTGGAAGTGGAGAATTTCACTACCGCAATGGCATGTTCTCCACTAAGTTCTACTGACTTTGTGAAATCTGAACCGACTGTGCCCATATAAGTCTTTCCATTGTAGAGATCCACCGATTCTACCTCTTTCTCGAAGTTTACCACGAACCAATTTTTAAAGTTCTCGGGAACTCCGCCGCTGTTCTTCACGGTATAGCCAACTATAGTCTTTCCTCCTGGCATAACCTTGATAAAAGAGCCTCCGTCGAAAGCGTCAATTACCACCGCCGAGGAATCGCTCTGAGGATAAGTAAAGCGGAATGCAGCTCCTCTTTCGGAGGGAGTCATTTCCACATTAACATCGGGATCTGCCAAGTAGACGCTGTAATAATATGGCGTGGCGACTTCGGTTTTGTGCGAAAACCAACTTGCCCTCTCGTGCTCGTCCACCTTGGAAGGGTCAGTGACCGGCATTATGGAAAACTGGCCGTAATCGTTTATCCAAGGGGAGGGTTGATGAGTTTGCTTGAATCCCCGAATTTGGCGGGCATCGTAGCGATAAGTCCAGCCGTCACCCATGGTCCCGGTCTGAGGCGTCCAGAAATTCATGCCCCAGGGCATGGCCGTGGCGGGATAGGTATTCCCTGCGGAGAAGGAATATTCCGACAAAGTGCC
>CAZJKS010000218.1:0-1130 GCA_964546695.1 uncultured Muribaculaceae bacterium
TGAATTATTTGTGTTAGTAAACATTTCTTCTTTAGCTTTCTCAATATCTACTCCATTACTTAAGGTTAAGTAACTCGCAGAACTAGAACTTCCAAAATAATAAATATAGTACACACTACTACAGGTATCACTCGTTGAGAAACAAGTATAATGATATCCATTTGATAATCTTTCTCTTTCATCATCCCAATCCATTGGACTACTTGTTGTTGTATCTTTTAAAGTATATGTTCCACTATCATCATCATACTCTACATCATTTCCATATATCCATTCTGTTTCACTTGCTTCTTGATATAAGCTTGTATATGTCTCTCCATTTGACATTGATATGTAATATAAATAATAAACAGTTCCCCAAGGGCTAATATTTGATATGTAGTAAATAGTACTACAACTACTACTTGTTTGATCACTACACATATAGTATCCTTGATATTTTGAATAATTATTATAAATCTCATTTATATCTATTTCTTCATAATCATCTATTGTATATGCGCCATTTTGATATGTTATGTTTTGCCCTACTCCAATTTTCTCATACCCTACACTTCTATAATATACATATGAACTTGTCGCTCCTCCTACATAAACTGGACTACTACATCTATCACTTCTATCTAAACATATATATTTCCCAACTACATCTTCTATTATATCTGTCCAATATCCTTGACTTGCATCTTTTAATATATATGTTCCATCTGCATATTCATAACTATCACTATAATAGTAGGTATTATAGGCTACCTCTGCCCTTGTTAGCATTGTATAATAGACTCTACTCTTTCCTACATAACTATACCAATAATTTGGTTCCATATTCTTGGAACTAGCTGTATACCTCGTTCCATACATATACCCTACATCGGCTAGTGATGTGTAACTAGAATTAAATGCACTTGTCCCTATCTGAGAATCTTCTCCTGTGTTATTACAAGCTCCATTACTATCAGGTTTTCCATCATAAATTAACTTTACTCCTCCTGTTTCTGTTGTTCTTACTATTAACCAGCAGTATCCTGCAAATAATACATGATTATCTTCTACATCTCCTCTATAGTAATATACAGGATATTCGTCATCTTCTGTTCCACTAAAGGTGTAGACTCCTTGTCCATTTGTAT
>CAZJKS010000219.1:0-1121 GCA_964546695.1 uncultured Muribaculaceae bacterium
CCTCCAGAAGATTCTTCGCTGCGTTCAGATCCCGGTCGTGGTGTGACCCGCACTGTGGGCAGACCCATTCACGCACCGAGAGATCTTTCACCTCGGAGTTCTTGTGTCCGCAGCAACTGCACATTTGGCTGCTGGGGAAGAAAGACCCAACCTCCACCAGCATTTTGTGCTGCCAGGCAGTCTTGTACTTGAGTTGCCGGACCAATTCGCCCCAGGCTGCATCCGCAATCGCCTTCGCCAGCTTATGGTTCTTCAGCATGCCGGTAACGTTAAGACTCTCCACGCAGATGATATCATAATCTCTGACGATCTGGGTGGTGAGCTTATGCAGGTAGTCCTGCCGGCAGTTGGCGATGTACTCATACTGTTTTGCCAGGCGGAGGCGGGCCTTCTCCCGGTTGCGGCTGCCCTTTGGCTTTCGGGACAGCTGCCGCTGGAGAGAGGCCAGCTTCTTCTCCGCCTTCTGCAGATGCTTGGGGTTGCTGAATTTTTGCCCGTCCGAGGTTATCAGCAGATCCTTAATGCCCACATCCAGTCCGACGGAGGCGCCGGTGCTGGGATATTGCGCAACCTCCACCTCAGTACAGCACAGGCTTACGAAGAACTTTCCGCTGCGGCTCATGCTGACAGTGGCGTTGAGGATCCGCCCCTGCACCGGAGTAGATACCTTGGTCTTCACCCAGCCCAGCTTGGGTAATTTTACCGCCCGGTCGCCTACATGGATGCTGTCGGACTTGCTGGTGTAACTGGCCTTACAGTGATGCTTGGCCTTAAACTTGGGAAAACCCACCTTGCGCTTGCCCTTACGGCCGGCGAAGAAGTTTCTGAATGCCTGATCCATGTTGAGCACCGAAACCTGCAGGGCTGAAGCGTCCACTTCCCGCAGCCAGGGATAGACGTTCTTTTCTCCCGGCAACAGATTGACACAATCATATCCGCTGAGCGGCTTGCCTTCGGTGCAGGATTCTTTCCGGGCAGCCAACATCAGGTTGTACACGAAACGGCAGCAACCGATGGTCTTGCGGATGAGTTCTTCCTGCTTCGCTGTAGGGTACAACCGGAATTTGTAGGCTTTCTCCATGGGACGCCTCCTTTCTGTTGTTGGTAGTGGAACATCCGGA
>CAZJKS010000220.1:0-1105 GCA_964546695.1 uncultured Muribaculaceae bacterium
TTACTTAGACTAACCACCTTTACACATCGCAGAGAGGTGCAGGTTAGTCGAATTGCTTAAAATAGGTCGCTGTGTGTTCCGGTTCGCGTCAAATAGAGCGTCAGCTCTTCTTTGCAGATTTCGTATATGAGCAGCCAATCTGGCGCGATATGACATTCGCGGCAGCCGGAATAATCGCCGCTCAGCGCGTGGTCGCGGTATTTAGGATCTAACGCCCTGCCGTCGGCGAGCGTCTGTATTACTTCCACAAGCAGGGCGATGTTATAGCCGCGCCTTTGAATGCGTTTGTAATCTTTTTTGAATGCGCTGTGATACTTAATCGTCAGCATTCAAGCTCTCCATCAGCCCGCCGACCGTCTTGAACGGACCGACGATGTTCCTGCCGTTGCGCACGTCTTCAATAGCCTTTCGAGTCTCCGCGTTGGGTATCTCGCCGCCTATTTCAAACGGAATCCGATACTCGCGCACCGTTTTCTTGGCAAAGACGTTGAACGCCGTCGTCATGCTCATCCCCATGTCGGCGCAAAACGCCTCGAACTGATTTTTCAGCTCCGCATCCATGCGGATATTTACATTTGTCGTGTTAGCCATAGCCGCGCCTCCTTGCCACCCTTATATTTACATTGTAATATAATTTATTGACAAACGCAATAAAGAGGCAAGGTTATTTTATCAAATGCGGCTTATGTCCCCATTGCTAAAGCGAGGGGTTTTACGCCGCATTTGATAAAAAAGTTGTTTTACAAAGGTAGTAATGACAATACTGCCGTTTCTGTTACTGTCGGCCACGGAATTTCATCATTGTCTCCGCCTTCCCACGGGAAGCCGTCCTGTAGCGTCAAATCTCTTAATTCCTGCCTATAACTCAGCAATTCTTCGTATTCTGATTCGATCAGCGTTGTTCCGTTATTTAGGGCTGTTTCTTCGATGTGGCGGAGAACAATCCAGTCGGTCTCGTCAAGTTTCGCGTTTCTGGCGCTTCTGACCCGCGCCGCGCGCTGCTCTTCGGAGTTGTATAGAGCTAGTTGC
Organism: uncultured Muribaculaceae bacterium; assembly: GCA_964546695.1. Classification (GTDB taxonomy): domain Bacteria; phylum Bacillota_I; class Bacilli_A; order RF39; family UBA660; genus Onthousia. The sequence goes on from CAZJKS010000220.1 coordinate 1,030, forward strand.
TCCTGCGCGATTTCTTCCAGCGCGGTGATTTTCGTGTTGACCGCCTCGACTGCCTTCTCAAGATAACCCTCGTATG
>CAZJKS010000221.1:0-1103 GCA_964546695.1 uncultured Muribaculaceae bacterium
TTAGGAGCTAGTTCTTCAGGGGTTGGTGGTAACTTAGGCATAGGAGTTACTCCATGAGGCCAAACGGTTCTATAAGCATGAGTGTCATTCATGATAAGTGAAATTTCATCAGGTTCCAAATGTTTACCGAGTCTTTTTTCCATATCATCAATAAATTGTTTGTGAAAAGCAACTTGGTCTCTTACATTTTGCCGTTCATGTTCAAGCCAAGCTTGTGATTCGGCCAATTTATACTCGAGGTTTTGTTTGGCCAAATTCGTTTTTTCTTCTACTTTAGTAGTTATACTGTTTTCTACTTTCTGAATACGAAGTTTGAGGTCACTTATTTGTTTTTGTGCGTCATTGTAACGGTCTTTGTAGGTCTGTGCTTCCTTGGCTTCTTGTAGGGCTTTCTCAGTCTCTTGTTTGGCTTTCTCGAATTGTTCTTTGAGTTTCAACTTTTCATTTATAATGACTCCTTTGTCAGCCTTTACCTCCATAAGTTTGAGTCTTAGTTCTTCAATATCTACGTTTAGGTCTTCTATCATGTCATCTCTTCTCTCTATTTGTGTTTTATGTTCGGCTTTTAGAGTATTAATGTCAGCATTGTATTTAGCATTTATTTGGTTCAGTTTGTCGTTATATTTCTGTTTATTGTCTTTCAGTCTTTCCTTGTAGTCTTCTTCCTTAGTCTTTAAAGTCTCTTCATATTTAGCTCGTTCAACGTCTTCAATAGACTTGATTTGAGTTGTAAGGTTTTGGACCTGAACGTTTAATTCGTTACGTTCGTTCTTTAATTGGTCTATCTTCTCTTGGTAAGACAACAGGTCATTCTTATATTTGTTTTGTTGACCTTGTAACTGTTTAATAGTCTTGTCCTTGTCTTTCAGGGTAGTTTCATGAGTAGTTTGTTGTTCCTTCAGGGTAGTTTCGAGAGTTTGTTTGTCTTCCTTTAACTGAGATATCTCAGTACGTAGTTCTTGTTCTTTCTCCTTAGAAGCTTTGGAGTCATTCTCTCGTTGAATTTTAAGGGCCAACTCCTTCTGTTCTATTTGTTTGGTTAGGTCTGTGATCTTAGCCTGTGTGGTTTCTAGGTCAGACTTCGTTTGTCGTAGTTCTTGAAC
>CAZJKS010000222.1:0-1103 GCA_964546695.1 uncultured Muribaculaceae bacterium
TATAAATTGCTCAATGAATTGAAACAAAATAATAATTTTGAGAAAATAGAAAATTATTTAAAAAATAATGGTATAGTGTTTGGTGGTAGTGCTGGTGCAATTATTTTTGGTAAAGATATAAATACTTGTTTGTTAGATGATGGAAATACTGTTGGATTGAAAGATACTAAAGGATTTAATTTATTAAATAATTATTCTATTTTATGTCATCTAAAGAATAAGAATTTAAAGAAAAATAAAAAGTATTTACAAAAATTTTCAATTAAGGAGAAAGTAATATATTTACCCGAAGAAGATGTTATATTAGTAGAAAACAATAAAATGAGTATTATAGGAAATAAAAAATACATGATATTTAAAGATGGAAATTTTGAATATCATAATTTTGCTAATTTTAAGAAAGATATTGTTGAAGGTTAATTAAGGTGATTTGCAATGTATAGTGTATTATTTAGTAAAATTGAATTTGGTATGGATTTAGTAGTAGACAGGTTAAAAGAATTTGTTAAGCCTGATTATAAAGTGGCAATATTTCCATGGGCTTTTCCTGTTGAAATAACAAGTGAAAAATTTGAGAAAGAATATTTTCCTATAGATGGTAGAAAATATAATAAATATTGTACTGAATTAAAAAAAATAGGAATTAGTAAAGAAAATATTAGAGTATGTAACCCTTATAAAGATACTAGAAATGACCTTATTGAAATTATCCAAGATAGTGATATTTTACTTTTACCAGGTGGAAATCCTGAAATGTTTTTTAAAAAAGTTTTACACGATACAGAAATTTTATATTATATTAAACATTATAAAGGAATAATTATTGGTGAGAGTGCTGGTGCTGAGTTACAATTAAAAAGATATTTTATTACTGCTAAAAATAATTATTATAAGTACTTTGCATTTTATGATGGATTTGGAGTATTAGATGATCCTTTTTATATGGATGTCCACTCAATAAGTAATAAGAGATATTTAGCAAAATTACAAGAAGTTGCTAATGACAAAAATAAAAGTGTATATGCTATTTTTGATGATGGAGCACTTCTTTATAATAGAGATTCCAGTAAATTAGAAATATTTGGTAATGTATTAGCTTTTGT
>CAZJKS010000223.1:0-1101 GCA_964546695.1 uncultured Muribaculaceae bacterium
TTACATCAAATTTTTTAGAAAGAAAAGATTGACTTTACTGAAATTCACTGCTATAATTCTAACTGGTACATTTTATATCCCCACTAAAACTTAAACTGTGGGAAGGTTTAAGTTATTTAGTAAAAGGAGAATATTATGAAAAGTTATATGGAAAAGAAAGAAACAGTAGAACGTAACTGGTACGTTATTGATGCTTCTGGTAAACCTTTAGGTCGTGTAGCTAGTAAAGCTGCTCATATCTTACGTGGTAAACATAAGGCTACTTATACACCTCATATCGATTGTGGCGACTATGTAATTATTATTAATGCTTCTAAAGTTTTACTTACTGGTAATAAGTTAGAAGATAAGAAATATTACAGTCATTCAGGATATCCTGGTGGTCTTAGAACTAGAAGTGCAAAAGAGATGATTGAGAAGTATCCTGAGGAAATGGTAGAAAAAGCCGTTAAAGGAATGTTACCAAAAAACCGTTTAGGAAGAGCAATGTATAAGAAATTATTTGTATATGCAGGTAGTGAACATAAACATATGGCTCAAAAACCTAGCGAGATGGATGTATAGGGAGGTTGAATTATGGCAGATAAGAAAAAAGTATATACTGGAACTGGTAGAAGAAAGACTAGTGTTGCAAGAGTAAGACTTACATCAGGAACTGGTAAAATTACTATCAATGGTCGTGATGTTAACGAATATTTCCCATATCCAACATTAGTTATGGATTTGACTCAGCCACTTGATGTTACTAATACTAGAGATATGTTTGATGTTGATGCAGATGTAAGTGGTGGTGGTTTTTCTGGTCAAACTGGTGCAGTTAGATTAGGAATTACTAGAGCATTATTAAAGTATGATGCATCTACTCCAGCTGATTCTGAGAATAGTTTCCGTAAGATATTAAAAGCTGAAGGATTTATTACTCGTGATGCACGTAAGAAAGAACGTAAAAAACCAGGTCTTAAGAAAGCAAGACGTGCTCCACAATTTAGTAAACGTTAATCTATTGTTTCTAAAGTACTGTTTAATCAGTGCTTTTTCTTTTGTATTATAGAAAGTTAATAATCAATATATGAGTTGATAAGCAAATTGAAAAGAAAAATT
>CAZJKS010000224.1:0-1096 GCA_964546695.1 uncultured Muribaculaceae bacterium
CCGAGCGCAACAGGGAGGCGGTCAAGGCGTTCAGCCTGGAAAGAAGCCTAGCCGCAATGCAAGAGATATACGAGGCTGTGCTGCAAGGCGCGCCCGCCTATAGCATAGAAACAATAGGGGGGGGGGCATAGACACTATTTAGCATTCCCGCTTTATCCTAACTCCTTTACACTGCATTTAAGCCCAAGGCCAGAGCTAAGCGGCAGGCGCGCCGCTTGCGCATTTGGCTTTGGGCTTAGCGCATACGTGGAGGCCGCCGCATGACCATCACGCTTGTAGGCGGCGCGGGCTTTTTAGGCACGCGGCTTGCAGAAAGGCTAATCGCCGCGGGGCACACCGTGCGCATTGCCGATAAGCGCAAGAGCGTAGCCTTCCCCGGCCTTTGGATGCGCTGCGACATCCGCAACTCGCCAGAGGAGCGCAACGAATATGCGGAATCGCTTACCGACGCGGACAGTGCACCCGGCGCGGAAGACGAGGCGCGGCGGGAGCAGCCAATGCGCTCTCTCCTTGAATGCCTAAAGGGGAGCGATGCCGTCGTCAATCTTGCAGCCGAGCACCGTGATGACGTAACCCCGCGCTCTCTCTACGACGAGGTGAACGTAGCGGGCAGCGAGAACGTCTGCAAAGCCTGCTCGTTGCTAGGCATTCGCCGCCTTGTCTTTACAAGCTCCGTTGCCGTTTACGGCTTTGCTCCTCCCGGCACCGACGAGGGCGGGGAGCTCAACTACTTTAACGACTACGGCCGCACAAAGGCCCTCGCGGAAGAGAAATACCGCGAGTGGCTTAAAGCCGACCCCGCAAACTCATGCGTGATTATCCGCCCCGCCGTCATCTTTGGCGAGCGCAACAGGGGGAACGTCTACAACCTCTTGCGGCAAATCGAAAGCGGGCGCTTCCCGATGGTGGGCAAGGGCACTAACCGCAAAAGCATGAACTACGTGGAGAACGTCGCCGCCTTCATCGAGTTTTGCCTAACAAACCAAGAGGCGCTTCCCGCCTTTGACGAGGGCTTTGACGGCAAGGAGGCGGGGCGGCTCTGTCTTTTTAACTATTGCGACGAGCCCGCCTACGACATGAACTCGCTTGTGCTAGA
>CAZJKS010000225.1:0-1083 GCA_964546695.1 uncultured Muribaculaceae bacterium
TTCAAAAGCAGAGTTTGTTATAGTTGATGTTACATTTAAATTAGTATCACTTATTATTACGGTTGTACTTTCATTATCTATATAATAACCACTTGGAGCTTCTGTTTCTTTTATTTCATATTCTCCTGGTAGTAAATTATTTATAGTATAATCTTCTGTTGTTGTTGTAAAACTTGCTACTGTTTCATTCGTTGCTTTTCTTATTACTTCTATTTTCGCTCCACTTAAAGAAGCATTACTTTCACTATCTGTTTTTCTTATAGTTAGGCTTCCTGTTGGCATTGTTACACTACTATCTACTGTTATTTGTTTTGATACTGGTAGTAAAGCTGCAGGTAAGCTATCTTGCATTAGGGAATCTGTTGATGTATATTTGTAGGCTTCATATTCTGTATAATTTACAGTTACACTTATATTTACAGTTATAGCACTATCTATTTCAGATAGTTTTACTCTTAGTTTAAAACCATCACTACTATTTATAGTTCCACTTACGACATTATTATTACTATCTAATACTTCTACAGCACTATTATTTACTGTTACGCTATAACTATCAAATGAGACATTAGAGTCTACTGTTATTGTATCTGTTATTAAATAATTATTATCACTACTTAGTTTAAAATCACTTGTATTTATACTAAAACTTGGACTTATAGTTACAGGGTTTTCATTAGCATTTACTGCTCCTTCAATTAATGGTTCTATATAACTATAATAAACACTTGCAGATATTACACTCTTTTGATTATCTGTTAAGTTTTCTGTTTCTTCTACTAAATCTTGATACCACCATATTGCTATTTGTGTTAAGTATTCATCAGAGGCATCATTCCCTGTTAGACTAGTAGCAGGATAACCATTTTGAATAATATATACATAACCTTCATCTAGAGGAGTATTATCTTTAGTTATAGTATAATTACTTGCCCATTGTTTTTCTTTATCAAGACAATATACAGTATATTTTGTTCCTGTACTTGAAGTGGCATAATAAGGGACAAGGGCTATTACTTCATCATCACTTAAACTAGGAAATAAATTAATTCTTTCTGTAAAAGTATCTCCCATACCTGATGT
>CAZJKS010000226.1:0-1077 GCA_964546695.1 uncultured Muribaculaceae bacterium
CGATAGAGGTTGCCGCCACCGAAGTGAATCCAACACGGCTGTTCAAGACCTGCAGCGCGCGCAGCGTCAACATCAAAAGCGGGCAGACGTACTCCCATCTGCTCGAGCTTGTCGGTGGATTGCTGCCATTTTTTCAAGGAAACCATAGGCACTACTCCCATCATTTGGTATACGGCCCATCATTCTATGTGGCCTATCATGCGATACGCGACATCCGTCATAGCTTGGATACCGCAGTTTAGATACCACAACCTAAACTAATATATCAGATTGTTTTTCTTGGGCTGAGACACCAACATTATCTGGTTTTTGTTATCTACGAACGGTTGAAAAACAGGGTTGAATAGCACAATTTTAGAATCTGATATGTTAGATTTGTCATGAAAGCTACTGCTCGTTGTGTTACACCTTGCATCTGCTACAAAAACCTTGCCGTTCGAGCAAATCTATTGCAAAACAGCGTTTATAACAAAACTCTACTGGTAGAATAAGTCGGTCTCGTACTGCAATCCTTCTAGGCCAGTCGAGCATATAATGAGCGTTCTTGTCTAGGAGCAGATACATGGACGAACTAAGCACGAACACAAACACCGACCAAGCACTTGCCTACACCCAGATTCGCAACGACATCATCTACTGCGATCTTGCACCAGGTCAGAAACTCTCAGTACGCACACTTCAAAAGCGCTTGGAGTTGGGTCGCACACCAATTCGTGAATCGCTTCTCCGCTTGTCCGAGCAGGGACTGATCTACACCGTTCCGCAGAGTGGCACCTATGTCTCGCGTATCAACCTCCACCTCGCCGAGAATTCTCGCTTTGTGCGCGAGCGTCTTGAACGCAGCGTTACTATCGAGTGCTGTTCGCGCCTCACCGACGAGGGTCGCGAAACCCTGCAACACATCATCGAGCTGCAAAAGGATGCCGTCTCGCGCCACGATTCACGCAAATTCTTTGAATACGATAACTGCTTTCATGAGGCGCTCTTTAAGATTGTCGGACGCCACATCGTTTGGAAGATGATGGAAGTTCATAACACGCATCTTGAGCGTTTCCGCTGGCTGCGCACACAGGTAAC
>CAZJKS010000227.1:0-1071 GCA_964546695.1 uncultured Muribaculaceae bacterium
TGTGACTATTCAGCGAAAATGTTACACTCATAATGTTAAATATTCAGGGAAAATGTTACACCTAAGGAATTGATATTAATCAATTTCTTTTTTTGTATTATTCAGGGAAAATGTTACAATATTTTGTGCTTATAAGCAAGAAAGCGAGGTGACAATGATGGAACTAAAAGATAAAGAGAGAAAAAAACTAGAGGTTATTAAGAAAGTTATCAATAAGAAAATGACTATTAAAGAAGCGACTTGTGAACTAGGTCTATCTAGGCAACAAATTCATAGATTAATTAATGTTTATAATAAAGAAGGAGATTCTGGTTTTGCCCATAAAAATCGAGGGAGAACTCCTACAAACAAAATCGATTGTAAAATAATTGAAGAAATAAGACAATTATATCTAACAGATTTTTATGACTATAATTACGAACATTACTTTGAAGAAATAAAAGATAGGTATAGTATTTCATACCCATCTTTATATAGATGTCTCTTTAGTGATGATATAATATCACCACTTGCCCATAAAGAAACAATTAAATTATACAATGAAAGAATGGAGAAAGCAATAAATGGTGTAGAGGAAATTAAAGAAGAAATAATAGAATTATTTCAGTCTAGACAAATTTCCTTTGAAAAAGCACACACTAGAAGAACTAGTAACAAGTTTGGTTTTGGTCAAGAAGTTCAAATGGATGCTTGTGAAAAAATATGGTTTGGCAATGTTGTTGCATATTTACATCTAGCAGTTGATAGAGGTACTAAAAAAGTTTTATTTGGTTGGTTTGAATATGAAGAATTGACTAGAGGTTACTTTGTATTACTATATAATATAATTATTAATTATGGTATACCTGAGAAGATTAAAGCAGATAATAGGAATTCTTTTTCTAATAACAAGAATCAAGTTGATACTACTCAGTTTGGTTCTATATGTAATTCTTTAGGTATTCAATTAGAAACAACTAGTAAACCTACAGGAAAAGCAAATGTAGAAAGAGAAAATGGAACATTTAAAAATAGATTAATTGCCGAATTAAGACGTAAAGGTATTACTGACATTGATGAAGCAAATAAATA
>CAZJKS010000228.1:0-1040 GCA_964546695.1 uncultured Muribaculaceae bacterium
GTAAAGTAATCATCATTTATCTTATCTACTTCTTCTACTATCTCCCATCCTTTAAATTCATATCCATCACAACTTAACTCTTCTTCTGATATTGATACTACTTCAAATACTGTATAACTCTCTTCACTAGGTATTGTTTTTACTTCACATCCACTAGGCTCATTTGCATCATATACTACTTTATATGACTCTTGTAATATAGGAGTATCATCACTTTCTACATCTTCATCTGGTCTATCTTCTATTTCTGTTATTACTTCTTCACTTACATTTGTTTGGTATAAACCTCCTGTTTCTATATACTCATCATCTAATGTTATCTTCATAGTAAGACTAGCACTATTCCCTGACCTTATTCCATCTATTGTCCATACTATCTTTTGTTTATCATCTTCTTCTATTAACTCTACTGTCCCTTCTGATACTTCTATATCATTAACACTATCTAAATAATAATAATCATTTTCTATATAATCTATTATTTCAAACTTATCATATTTTATTGATACTTCACTTGCTTCATATAAGACATTACTTAAATTATCTTGATATGCTAGATACTGATTATCACTTATCTCTTCTAAACTACTTACTATACTATTTCCCATTTCATATTGGACATTATTTACTGTTATATATGAATATCTACTCTTTAAATAGTTATACTCTGATACTTGATTAGGGGTATCTACACTTGGACTACTTCCTGATAAGAATAAAACTATTAAATCTCTATCTTCTTCATTATTATATTCTTTTAAAATAGTCTCTACATTTACTAAGGCTTGATAATAATTACTTCCTCCTCCTATTGATGTTATATCATTAATAGCATTAGTTACTTCTTCTATATTATCTGTTAACTCTGATACTATTGTTGATGTACTTCCATAAGTAATTAAGGCTACTTTATTATTAGTATCTTCTAATAGAGTTGTTACAAAACTAATAGCATTACTCTTTATATTAGTTAATTTATCATTATCAATTGAACTTGATGTATCTAATACTAAGATAATATCTCTTTCTTCATTATTAGT
>CAZJKS010000229.1:0-1024 GCA_964546695.1 uncultured Muribaculaceae bacterium
GCATCATCTGAGATAGCTGTGACTCTATTTAATACATTTAGAAAATCATTAGCGTTAACTTCTAAGGAATAACCAAATGCTTTAGGTATGATGTTAGATGTAGGTGGATAGTCACCATCTATTAAAGATGAGACGATTACAGTGTTTTCTAATTTAAAACAAATTTTTGTTGGTGAAACATATATTTCTACATCCTTTTCTTGTGTGACAATGTTTGCTGCTTCATTTATCGCTTTAACAGGTACAGTTACATTGAATGTTTCTTTAGATGTAGTTGGTAAGATTGTTTGAGCAAGTCTAGCACCATCTGTAGCTGTGAGTATGAAGTTATTTGTATCAGCAACTAAATTAACACCAGTTAAAACGACTCTTGAAATACTTGTTTGTCTTGTGGATACACAAAAAGATACTTGGTTAACAGCTTCGATAAATTTTTCACTATTAATTTTTACTAGTGTACCTGTTGTAGAGAAATCTTTTACTGGATATTCTTCTGTATCTATAGAGTTAAGTGAATATAAGGATGCTTTAGTAGATATTTCTACAATCTTATCTACCAATACTTTAAATGTAACTTCTTTATCTTCTAAACTAGATACAATTCTAAATAGCTTTTCTGCTTTAACTAATACCCCACCTTTAACTGTATCTCTTACTACTTGTTTATCTTTAACATAGAATGGAATGATAGTTAATATGGATAGATCTCCACTAGATGCTGTTATATATAATCTATTCTCACCTATTTCTAATTTATAAGTAGAATAAATAGGAGAAACAATATTTGTTTTAGATAGTGCTTTATATGCTATCGATAATCCTTTTAAAAACTCTTGCGTCTGAATCGTGAATTTCATATTTATTTATTTCTCCTTTTTACTTAATTTTATAATAATTATATATGTTGAAAGTGTGGAATAATACTAATAATCGTTAAATTTTACCCTTTTAATCGTTGTTTTAGTGTGTTGATAACTTGTTGATAATCTTCATCAGTTTTCAACGCATCTTCTATTTTTTTAAT
>CAZJKS010000230.1:0-1020 GCA_964546695.1 uncultured Muribaculaceae bacterium
GCACTTCCTTAGGAAGTTTGGTGTTCATGTGATGAAGAACTTTATTGGTCTCTTCTTCAATGAGCTGGTTTACTTCCTTCTGCTGGTCGCGAAGGTCCTGCGCAAGCGAATTTCGGGAACCTACTGCGCTGGGTTTTTCAGGATGAAAAACATTGGGGCTTTTAGGCAAATCCATGCTTCCCATATCAATTCTCCTTTCCTAAACAAATATTTGCAGGCTATCAAAGGCACTGCGCGCGCTTCTGCGCTTTATCAAAAGCGAATATACCCAAAAATAGAAAAAGTGTAAAGTGCCCTTCTTTTATAACTTAAACTTAGATGTTATGTTTACAAGCACATTGATTGAATCGCTATTCAATCCGCTGTTCTGCACAATCTTTTCCGCCTCGCCGCTTATAGCCTCGGCGGCCTTGGCGATTGAGCCGGCGCGATCCTGCACAGACTGAGAGATGCCCGCAAGCCTCACGATCTCTTTAAGAATCATCTCCGTGCCGGCGTTCATCTCGACAGCCCCGTCCCTAATCTGCGCCGTGCCGCTTTCAATGTCCTGCAGCGCCTCAAGCACTTGGCGGCTTCCCGCGTTCTGCTCGTTCATGGCAAGGTTAATCTCGGTTACCAAGGCTGTAACGGCGCCAATCTTTGCCGCGACAGAGTCAAAGGCGTCATCGGCTGCGGCTGTGGCCATTGCAATGGTTTTAATTGAGTCGATGGTAGCCTTAAGCCCCGCCGCTATTGCCCGCGACTGGCTTGCAGAATCTTCCGCCAGCTTGCGGATTTCGTCAGCGACAACGGCAAAGCCCTTGCCCGCCTCGCCAGCGTGCGCCGCCTCGATAGCGGCGTTCATCGCCAACAGGTTTGTCTGGCTTGCAATGTTGTCTATCACGCTATTCGCTTCCAAAAGGGAATCGGACTGCGCAGTAAGCTTTGCAACCAAGTCCTGCACGGCGCTTATGCTTTCCCGGCCCTCAGAGGCTGTCCCTTTAAGCTCGTCAAAGCTGCCCGACGCTTTGGAGATATTCT
>CAZJKS010000231.1:0-1016 GCA_964546695.1 uncultured Muribaculaceae bacterium
GCCATGCTTAAAGGCGCAAGGCAAGACATTGACAACTTTGACTTTTCCGCCGCGCAGGAAAAGCTTGATGCCCTAATCTTGGGCGCGGAAGGGGGAAGCTGATAAAGCTTGAAAAACTGATGAAGCTGCCGAAATTGCAAAAGCTGCCGAAATTGCAAAAGCTGGCTGAGGCGATAAAGCCGCTGCTTGATGCTGCGATAAGAATAGGCAGGAAAATTCTAGCGCCTGTTTTTGACAGTTCCCTTTCAAGGCAGGAAAGGACATTTTGCCTGATAGCCATTATAGGTCTAGTCCTCTTCGCCTTTGCCATACTGGTTACGGTAGCCTTGAATTTTCCCGTGCTGCAGGTTCTTGCTAGGGTTGGAATATGGCTCGCCTTTTTTTTGCTTATCTTTTTGGCGATCAGGCTGCACAAAATAAAGGCGGCAATTAATATCACAATTACATTGCTCGCCTTTTTAGTTTTGCCCTTTATTTTTTTCTTTTCCGGGGGAGTCGCGGGCGGCTGCGTTATATTGAACTTGTTTATCCTGACGTGCGTGTCGTATGTCATTGACTCTAGGGCAAAACATGCGTTTATCGCGGGGAATATATTTCTTTTTCTTCTTTGCTGCGCGGTTGAGTATTTTCACCCTGAACTGATTGTTGCCGCCGACAGGGGGCAGCACTTTGCCAAAATATTCGTCTATGTCCTTGTGGTTTCCGCCTTTATCGCCATCATTATTCTTTTCCAAAACAAGGTTTACAAAGAGGAGAATGAGCTTGCGCTCAAGCAGAAAAAAGAGATTGAAGAGTTGAACCTTGCGCAGAGCCGCTTTTTTTCAAGCATGAGCCACGAAATACGGACACCGATAAACACGATTGTCGGACTCAACGAAATGATACTGCGGGAGGAGACATCCGAAGAAATTGTAGATAACGCGCGCATTATACAGAGCGCGGGAAAAATGCTCCTCTCCCTTGTGAACGATATTCTCGACCTTTCAAAGATAGACGCGGGAAAAATGGAAATTGTG
>CAZJKS010000232.1:0-1012 GCA_964546695.1 uncultured Muribaculaceae bacterium
AGATTGCCGATCTCCTCGGGGTGACCCAGAGGAGCGCGGCGCGATTCCTGGGAAGGCTCGTCGAGCGAGGTCTGGTTGAGACGAGTGGCGCAAACAAGAACAGGCGTTACCGGCTCTCCGCTGACAATGCGAGTGCCTAAGCTCTAACCGCGCGACTAGCGAGCGCATTGGTTGCGCCGGTGCATCTTTATTTACGCATGGCGCGCATATCGGTGCTGAACGTAGCCTGTGGCAACCAGCAAGGCACGATAACGGACTCACGCGGAAAGCCTTCGATATGGTGCGCTTGCGCCGGTAGTTGGGGCACGGCATCAGAACCCACCTCTTTCGTTGTCTAGCCCGTCGGCCATGTCGTCCTGGACGTTGGGAAAGAGGTGGGCGTACCTAAAGGTGATGTCCGACGACTCGTGGCCCATCCGGTCGGCGATCGCCACTGCAGAAAACCCCATGTTTATGAGCAGGCTCACATGGCTGTGACGGAGGTCGTGGATCCTTATTCGTTTCACTCCGTTGGCTTTCCGCCGCGCTCAAGGCCTGGATGCGCCAGCTCGAGATGCTTAAGACAGGTGAGATAACGCAGACGGAATACGATGTCTGGAAGGCTTCTTTGAGATAGGCCTTTCATCCTCATTTTGTAATCACCCTGGCGTTTTCGGGGTCGATCACAGGTGGGCTTGCAATCACTGATTCGCAAGGTCGTTTTGCAAGCCGCTTTTAGAATAATTTTCGGGTCTATTTCGCTTCGAAAGAGGCTGTGATCACTCCTTTGAGGTGCCGATTTTGGGCTTTTCGAGCCATTTTTTACTCCCCATTTCTGATCTGGGGCTTCATGCTTTCGACCTCCTGAAAACAGGGGGGTGATTACAAAGTGATTACAAAGCGGCCCAGCGGGGGCGTCTGTTTCTTCCAGAATAATATCAGGTGGTTTGCATCTGTACTCATGGTTGAGCATGGTTTGGCACCGTTTGGCGGCAATCAGAAACGCTTTCCACCTTTTGGGAATAATTTGAAT
>CAZJKS010000233.1:0-1000 GCA_964546695.1 uncultured Muribaculaceae bacterium
TAAGTTCATTGGTATTGAATAGTATATGATTGAAATAATTTTCGATAGTGCGATAGTTTGGTTGACTCCAAACATATCCAAGGCCAATGAATCGGTAGTTAACTGATGATTTTCCAACACCAAATAGGCATTGAAGTTGTCCAGTATTCGTCGCAATACAAACATCAAACCAGACAACCCCAACAACAAGTGCCCGTTTCCATTCATTGTCTTTGTCTTTATGAACATAATAATAAAGACGACTCAACATTGATTCAAATGTTTTCGTTGTCTTTCTTAGGTAAACATGAGTTGAAAACTCTCTTTGTAAAGCATTGTATTCTTCTTTGTCTTGTTGGTTTAATAAATCGAAATAGTCAGGTGTCTTGTAAGTGGTCATTAAATACTGGCCACTTCACTTTTGGTCAGTTCACTTTCTTGGTCCGATCTCGATCTAGGGTCCGTTTAGTTTCAATATAAAGAAATGAATACACGATTCCCTACTAGTACAACTCCAATATATGATCCACGTAGGTTTCCTGTGATGAGAAGACCTACAATCCCTGTAGTTGATTATGATAGATTATATAGACCAGGTGAAAAGTCAATCCCACGTCATGCTTTATATCTTGAAAAGAAAGCTAAGGAACCTATCTTATCTGTTAAGCCTGAGAAGACTGAAGAAGATAAACATAAAGAGTTCGAAGCTCAAGGTGAGGCTGCGGATAAAGTCTAATAAAAGAAACATCTCGAACCCGAGTCAGGTTTAATCTCATGATAAAAACAAACAACGAATGAGTATCAAGTTCGTATCCGTGAAGTCAATTGATGATAACAAACTTATAAAAGGTATCTCGACTAAGAATGGTATAATAGACATTCAAACCTCTCGTTTAAGTAAAGGTAAGACTTACTCTATAGTTGTATTTAAAGAAGGTCAACGAGTCGGAGGTGGTAAGAAGGTTATATCATTAGGTAAAGTATCAAGTACGATCGATCTCCATAAATTACAACATGGTAA